>DATNQN010000047.1 GCA_036703985.1 Leptolyngbyaceae cyanobacterium | reverse complement strand
GACTTTCCATAAGCTTTGAACTCAAAAACTAGCATCGTTTTACCTCCTGTCTTATACTACCATATCTGGTATAAGATTAATGGAAATACCATAAAAAGCCGTCCTGGAAGGACGGGGCTTTAAACCCAATTTTTCGGTAATAGTAAAATAACACTAAGAGCGAGCAAAATGCAGAAGGCAAAGGGGAACGGGAAAGAAAATGATAGTGATGATTTTTGTATAGCACCTCCCCATCCCCCATCCAAATTACTTTTGAGAACGCGATTTCGGATCGGGATCTTCGCTTGCTTTTTTGAGGGCAGCTTTTTCTAATTCAGCCTTTTCTAAAGCAGCAGTAACCATTGCTTCATCCAAAATTTTGCGTGCTTCTTCTGCTTCTGGTAAAGCTTCTCGCAGTTGCAAATTAGTTTGAGCAAAAACTTTCAAAGATTTCAATCCATCTTTAATTTGTTGGATTTGTTCGACCGTTACCGTTCCTTCAAATAAAAGGTCGATTTGCGTTCTAGCTTCCCGTGCAGCCGGACGTAATTCTTCGGCTTTTTGGCGAAGGGTAGCAAACTGAGTTAAAGTTTGGACGGCTTGGCCGATCGCATCTGTTTCTTCCGTTTCTTTCTCACCTTTATTTGAAGTGGGTTTAGTTACGTTTTGCCTGAGCAAAATTAACTGCTCTGGCCCAAAACCATCCTTTAAATCGAGTTCGACTTCTCCAGAATCCATCATTTCCAGTAATTGTTCAATTGCCGCCTCGCGATTTTTCTTCGTATCATTTTTGCCGGGAATATCCAAAATAATTGACGGATCTTCAGCTAAAGAATACTGGGGCATTTCAATCTCCTATGCTTTCCAACTTATAGAAATATCAATTGCTATAGTAAGCGCATAAAAAATTATACTAAAATTACTCCCCAAAATAGAAGTTAAATAATTACAAATCAATTCTTTTCGTCTATCTGCCAGCAGGGAGAGGCTTTTTTCATTCAAGGGATAGAGACATTACGCTTGGAAAATTTGAGAACTTTAAAACTAACAGAATAAATACTTAACAATCGGACATCGTAAATTATGCGGGGAATGAATCAACTCAAAACAGCCGCTTTGCTGGGATTGCTCAGCGGACTTTTAGTACTCGGCGGCTATTATCTGATCGGTAACGAACAAGGACTGTACATCGGGCTTGGCTTAGCAGCGCTGACTAGTTTTAGCTCCTGGTTTTACTCCGATCGCGCTGCATTGATGGCTTATCGCGCCCAACCGATCGCACGGGAAGAAGCGCCCGAACTTTACGATTTAGTAGGCAATTTAAGCCAAAAAGCCGGCATTCCCATGCCCAAACTATTTATCGTACCGACTAAATCTCCCAACGCTTTTGCCACCGGTAGAGATCCCGAACACGCCACCGTAGCAGTTACCGAAGGCATCCTTCAGCTGCTTTCCAAAGAAGAATTAGCGGGCGTTTTAGCCCACGAACTTACCCACGTTCGCAATCGAGACACCTTAACCCAAGCAGTCGCAGGTACGATCGCGGGAGCAATTACTTTTATCGGTCGAATACTGACTTTCGGAGCGATGTACTACCCAGTTAGTCGCGACGATCGCCGGGGTGGAAACCCTCTAGCTATCTTATTTCTCATTATATTGGCTCCCATTGCCGCTACTTTTATTCAATTAGCGATCTCCCGCACTCGCGAATTCGCCGCCGATTTAGGTTCGGCTGAAATTACGGGTAATCCTTTAGCTTTAGCCAGCGCCCTGGAAAAACTAGAAGCAATGGGACACCAAATACCCATGAATGGCAATCCAGCAATGTCACCCCTGCTAATTATCAATCCCCTCTCAGCAGAAGGTCTACAGTCGCTTTTCCGTACCCATCCCCCCACCGCAGAACGCATTCGTCGTTTGTTGGAATTGGCAGGGCAAAAACAACCTACTCCTGCTTTAGCCTAAACTTTCCTCAGATGAATAACTATTTATCGATCTGAGTCGCTCTGCTTTTAAGTTTCCTCTGCCTTTCCCCCTGTCGATGCACCGCTGGCTGGGTAATAGCGGTGCTTTTTGGGATTGTTCGGGTCTGCTTCCGAATAAATCGAACCCATGCTTTGCAATTTTTGCAAATGCTCGCGTGTGTTACTGCGCGAAAGTTGGGCAACTGCCATAATTTCGCGGGTGGTTAATCCAGGATTTTGCACGATTGCTCTAAGTATCTTATCGCGGGTGTTCATGGCTGAACTCAGCAAGCCGTCTTATTGACCAGCAACCCTGAGCTAATTGTTTCCTTACAAAGGTCTGTAGGCTTCTTCAGGAATAAAAGGTGGAGGATGAAGTTTGACAGTCTGAATTCTGAATTCTGAATTCAGGAGTTAGAAGTCAGAATTCGGGAGTTAAAAATTTCTCCCTTTCCCCCTGCTCCCCATCCCCCGATCTCCCTGTGTAGATGTAGCGATCGCTTTTCACCCTAACCTAACGATATAACTTTTATTTCTCTCCCCACCTCCCCATCTCCCATCGAGCCAGAAAACCGCCCACTAACGGTAGGGTTTCTACGAAAAGCTATCTCAGCCTTCGCTCTGTAACAAAATGTTAATCTTGTAACAGTTAGACGGAATTTTTATGGGTTAGGAGATAAAAAACCGCCCTAAATCAATCGTCAAAAGCTCGATCTGGGTAGTTCTCTGCTCGAGATCGGGGTATAAAACAGTTTGCATCTAAGGAGAATTAAGATAAATGGCGATAAAAGATAAACCTCCTCAAAACTCTCGTTCTCGCCAGATTGGAAGTATTTTTTTACTCCTATCAAGCTTGTTCCTGCTGGCGAACTTGTTTTTACCCGGTTTATTTGGCCCCCGGACGCCCAGAGTGCCATATAGCTTGTTTATTCATCAAGTAGACGAACAAGAAGTCGATCGCGTTTTGATCGGTCAAGACGAAATACGCTATCAACTCAAAGGTGAAAACAACCAACCGGGACAAGTACTTTCTACCACGCCGATTTTTGACTTGAAGTTACCCGAACTCCTGGAAAGCAAAGGAGTTGAGTTTGCAGCACCACCGCCACCCAAAAACGGTTGGATTAGCAGTTTACTCAGTTGGGTAATTCCGCCGTTAATCTTTATCGGCATTTGGCAATTTTTCTTCAATCGCGGTGGTGGCGCTCAAGGTGCCCTTTCCATTGGCAAGAGCAAAGCTAAGGTGTATGTAGAAAACGAGTCAACTAAGACCACTTTTGCTGATGTGGCGGGAGTGGAAGAAGCGAAAACGGAATTAGTAGAAATCGTTGATTTCTTAAAAAATCCTACTCGTTTCACCCAAATTGGGGCGCGGATTCCCAAAGGCGTTTTGTTAGTTGGCCCGCCGGGGACGGGGAAAACCTTGCTAGCAAAAGCAGTAGCGGGAGAAGCTGGCGTACCGTTTTTCAGCATCTCCGGTTCTGAATTTGTCGAACTATTTGTCGGGGTTGGTTCTTCCAGAGTCAGAGATTTGTTCGATCAAGCCAAAAAAATGGCTCCCTGTATTATTTTTATCGATGAGTTGGATGCGATCGGTAAATCTCGCAACAGTGGTGGTTTCTACGGCGGTAACGACGAGAGAGAACAAACTCTCAACCAGTTACTAACCGAAATGGATGGTTTTGCCGCAACGAACACCACAGTCATCGTGTTGGCTGCTACTAACCGTCCGGAAAGCTTAGACCAGGCGTTGTTGCGTCCGGGACGTTTCGATCGTCAAGTTTTAGTAGACCGTCCGGATCTGGCGGGTCGGGAATCTATCTTAAAGATTCACGCCCAAAAAGTGAAGCTGGGGTCTGATGTAAACTTAAAAGCGATCGCCACTCGTACCCCCGGTTTTGCCGGTGCGGATTTGGCCAACTTAATCAACGAAGCCGCTTTACTAGCAGCCAGAAACCGTCGGGAATCAGTCGCCCAAGCCGATCTTAACGAAGCGATCGAACGAGTAGTCGCCGGATTAGAAAAGAAAAGCCGCGTTCTCAACGACAAAGAGAAAAAGATCGTTACCTATCACGAAGTCGGTCACGCCTTAGTTGGTTACTTAATGCCCGGTAGCGGTAAAGTAGAAAAAATTTCCATCATCCCGCGCGGTATGGCAGCTTTAGGATATACCTTGAAATTGCCCACCGAAGACCGCTTTTTAATGGATGAAGCCGAAATTCGCGGCGAAATCGCTACCCTGCTGGGTGGACGCGCCGCTGAAGAAATCGTATTTAATAGCATCACCACCGGTGCATCCAACGACTTGCAACGCGCCACTGACTTAGCAGAACGAATGGTGACCAGCTACGGCATGAGCAAAGTGTTAGGGCCGCTAGCTTATGATAAAGGGCAGCAATCCATGTTTTTAAACGATGGCACCCCGAATATGCGTCGCGGAGTCAGCGAACAAACAGCCGAAGCTATAGACAAAGAAGTCAAGGATATTGTCGAGACCGCACATCAGCAAGCTCTAGATATTCTCAACCAAAACCGAGATTTGCTAGAAAATATCTCCACAAAACTACTTGAGAAAGAGGTAATTGAAGGAGAAGAGTTACATAGCTTGCTCGCGCAAGTCCGGCGAATCCCTGAAACTGCCCTAGCCTAAGGATTTAGGCATTTCTACTGGAGAATGCTTCTTAAGAAAGAAGCATTCTTTATTTTTTGTTTGTTAAATTAGCCACAGATTGCTTCTGATTCGGTTAAACGATATTAGATTACCCAAATCCATCTAAAATTAGTCATTGAACCTCAAGCAATCTCTGGGTGAAATAATACATATTTGCTGAAAGTAAACCCTGCTAAGAACAGTAGGAAATTACTTAATCCCTTTAATTTATCGCAACCGCTAGGGTCGGTTAGGATATTCTTAATTCCTAAACACCTTAAGCCTAAAGTTTTGTTTTGCACGCTCACCAGTTATAATCACGGTATGGGAAATCAATATGTAAATAATGTTTGTGGTTTTTCTCGTGCATCCTGTCTGCTTTCCTCTTCCCTAGTCCCTAGCCATTATCTATACTATGCAACACATATTAATAATAGATGATGAAGAGGCATTAAGAGCCAGCCTTTCATTTATACTCATTTCCGAAGGTTATAAAGTTACAACCATCCCAGATGGAATGACCGCTTTAGAAACAGTCAAAAAACATGATTACGATCTGATCGTCCTAGATTTAATGTTACCTTACATGGATGGATTAGAACTTTGCTGGCGCATCCGACAGTTTTCTAACATCCCGATTATAATTTTGACCGCTAAAGACCACGACTCTGATAAAGTTTGGGGTTTAAAAGCAGGTGCAGACGACTATATAACAAAACCCTTTAGCGCTCGCGAACTTTTAGCAAGGATAGAAGCGGTTCTCCGTCGTACCGCTCGGGTGCGATCGCTTTCCTGAAAAGCAGTAATCAGTATGCACAATTGAGAGCCTGAGTTTAGCTAATTAATCGAAAAATTCAGCTTGCGATCGGCCCAAAAAGCTGAATTCCTCGCCATTTCAAGATAACTTGCCAAAATATATCTAAAGAAAGAAGATAAAATTCCAGTTTAAGAATAAAGGCTTTGCCAAGCGGGAAAGCGGCCACAATGGAACTTTAGAAAGAAGAATTTCATACTTGAGTAGTGTAGAATCGAAAATTAAGAGTTCCGAACTTTTTCAAAGAGAACTTGGAGATTGCTGCTAAGTTTAACGAATATGGTTGGATAGCAGCCTGCTTTTTAGAAAAGGTAATTTTCTTATGGAACACGTTCTGCTCATTGATGATGAAGAAGCATTGCGAGAAAGCCTCACATATACCTTAATCAAAGAAGGTTATCAGGTAACTAGTGCAGCTGATGGAATGAGTGCGCTCAAACTTTTTCACAAGCAAGTGCCGGATGTGATTATTTTAGATTTAATGTTGCCGGGAATAGATGGTATGGAAATATGTTGGCGACTGAGAGCTTATTCTGACGTACCCATCTTGATTTTGACCGCAAAAGACCAAGATATTGATAAAATTTGGGGCTTAGAAGCTGGTGCAGATGATTATATTACTAAACCATTTAACACTCGCGAACTGCTAGCTCGCATGAAAGCAGTTCTGCGTCGCCGTGCTACAGCAAAAGCAGAACAATCAGAATAAATAAATTATTTACGCTCATCGTTGACTTGGTTTTTCGTTAAGAATTACCACAAAAAAAATGACCGTTCGCCAATTACGCTATACAATTTAAAATCTCAAATATATATTATAAAAGCGAATGACTTTGTGGCCTATTCGGATCAGATGGAATTCCATTCACACCAGATTATTAGCTAGCTATTTAGCTCTCATAGCAATAGGAACATCGCTCTTAACCAGCTATATTTTATGGTCTTTTTATATATATTTCATGAAAACCAGAGAAGCTGATTTAGATGCTTGGACTAGTGCCTTAAGTGAGAGTTTAGCTGACTCTTTAGAAGAACAAAATTTAGACCGAGTGGCTCTTTTAGTACAGCGTTATGGCGCTCCTAAAACTATTACCTTGCGGGTATTTTCACCAGATGGTCGGTTAATATCAACTTCGTCTCCCGATACGGATTATCAGGCAATTAACTGGTTAGAAGTTCCCGGTATGAAGGAGGCTTTTCAACAGCAGACAACTCAGGGCGTTGCCAAAGGTGTATTTTCCAACGACGATCGCTTATACGTAGCGCGTCCGATCTACCGGGATGGCCAAATGCTGGGAGTGTTGCGGATGTCGCTCACCCTCAGACAGTTCCAACGCCAGTTTCAAAGCATGATTTGGACGATTTTAGGAACTTTGGTGGTAACGGTATTACTCTGTGCGATAATTAGCGAATATCTTACTCGCAGTATAGCTAGACCGATTCAAGCAATGTGCAATTTCGCCATTCGATTGGGCGGCGGTCATTTTGGCGACAATCTAAAAATCGCGCAAGAAGATGAATTAGGTCAGTTAGCGATCGAGTTAAACCGCATGAGTAAACGGCTGGCTTCTCTCGATAACGAACGACGGACATTTTTAGCTAGCGTATCCCACGAATTGCGTACCCCGGTGAGTAATGTGTTAGTGACTCTAGAAGCATTAGCTAATGGTGCTGCTGAAGAACCTCAATTACGCGATCGCTTTATTCATACTACTCAAGAAGAAATTAAGCGCCTATCCAGATTAATTCATGACTTATTAGATTTAGGTAGGCTAGAAGCAGGCGTAACTTCCCTGGAAAAACAAACTGTCAAGTTAAAACCTTTGATCAATCGTGCCGTTCAAGCAATCGAAATTCGGATGCAATCTAATAAGGTCGGCATCGGGATAGATGTAGCTGACGTGGAACTGCAAGGCGATCCGGAAAGACTGATTCAAGCTTTCTTAAACATATTAGATAACGCGATTAAATATTCCGTGGCTGATTCCCAAGTTTTTGTCTGGGCCCAGAAAGAAGGTAACCAAATTGTCATAAAAATTAAAGACCAAGGCCCGGGAATCAGCGAAACTGATATGCCTCACATTTTTGAACAGTTTTACACGGGAGACCGTTCTCGCAAAGGTAGCGGCACGGGTTTGGGTTTAGCGATCGCGCGTAAAATTGTCGAAGCACATGGTGGCAGCATTAATGCTACCAGTAAGGGAAAAAGCAGCGGATCGACATTTACTATTTATCTCCCCTTCGATCATAACTACAGTTGCTAGTTAGGGCTTGCTGAATAAAAGTAGTTTTTTTCTAGAAATAAATAAGATTGGACTTGATTGGCAAGTAGGGCTGGCCAAATAAATATTTAAAGGTTACTAGCTAACTAACAAGACAAAGAAAGCTTTTGCTCTGCTTATCTGCTTATGCTTAATCAATATTAATTTGTTGCCGATCGACCGTAATTATCAATTCGTCTCCGTATCGCAAATCATTGATAAAAGAAGTCATAATCTCCAGGGTATCGGGGGTCTGAAAATGCTCTGGTTTGGTTTCTGGATGAGGATAATAAATTAACCCAGACTGTGATTTTTCATTATTCAGTAAAATTTGACAATCACAAAATGAAAAGTCTTCCGCTGGTTGTGCTGGAGTCCATTTCAGATTTCTGAATGTATATTTAGGCTGTTTAATTTGGTATTGATGTGGAGCAATAGAAATGTTAATCGTGCCAGAAAAATAGTTACTTAAGTCCAGACCGAGTTCTTGAAACAAGGGCTTTTGCATTTCAATCGTACCATTGGGAAACCTTGGGTCTTTACCTTGACCTGATGCTACACCGTAACCTTTTTTGACCCAGCCTTTAATTTGTATCCAATTTGCCATGTTTAGGTTGATTATTTAAACTAAGTTTTTACCATAAAACCATGCTTTGGACACAAAGCATGGTTTACGTTAAATATATTTAAGTTTAATGTAACTGATTCCTTATACAACTTAATCGTAGACAACGGCTTTGATGGATACACCAGTATAACTACGGAAAAACGGAAAATCAATCAATATCTGAACTAGATGTACTTACTGATGAGAGTTAGCATTAAGCTTCAACGAGAACGATGTTTTGGATAAAGCCAACCATAAAATAACCTCGTCACGCGGGGCATAACCAAATAAGTCAAACAGAAAACCGTTAGCACAGTTAATACCAACGATCTCACTAAGGGAGGTAATACTGTCAATCCAGGTGCAATGAGTATCCCCAGGAGTTGGGCTACAGCAAAGACTGCTAGGGAGGTTAGAATCGCCATTTTGTAGCGTTTAGGTGGGTGCTGAACCAGTTTTCCAGGCAGTGTAAACCAGGTTTCTAAGCCTGTCAAAATTTGCACGTTTTGATCCTGTTGCACTAAAGGTTTTACCAAATCTATCCAACGTTGGCGAGTAGGAGAATCCATCCATTCCTTGAGATGCTTGTAGCAATCAAACTTGAGAATTATCACATATTCGGGATGGGCTGCATCTTGAGGTCGGATAAAACTAACCCCGGCGTGTCCCTCAAACTGTTGGGCAACCGCAGAAATATCACGCAACCATTGTTCGTATTCTTCCTCGCATCCCTGTTTCACTAAATGGGAAATCACGGCAGTAATTGGTTGTCTGTCGGTATCGAGCGCGATCGTTGGTGCGTTCTCAAATGCCATCTTAATTATGCCTCCTCCTCATTTTACATAGCTTCTAAATCAAAACTTTTTTCAAAAGATATCTGACGTGGTATTTACGATTGAATATAAGGCCATTCATGGTTTTTAATAAGCTTTTCTTTTTACATCAGGGAAATTAAATTAAATCGCTAAATTTCTTGTTTCGCTCGACCATTCAATTAATTTTTTGTTTAATGAAAAAGTTCTATTCGCTCGGAAAGTCGAGCAATCATTTGAGTACGAGAAGAAACTTCCAACTTCCGAAATATCCTCTTTAAAGCTTGCTTCACCGAGTTTTCAGTAATCCAAAGTTCTGCCCCAATTTGTGCATTTGTTTTTCCTTGTGCTACCAGCGTAGCAATTTCCATCTCGCGGGATGTTAAAGAATTTGTTTTTAATAATGGTGTTGATGAACGGACTGTCGCTACCCAAGTGGAAAGATGGAGACAAAGCGCACTCAAATCCATTAAATTTTGCGTATCGAAGGAAGGCATTTCGCGCACGCGAGTAAAGCCAACTGCACCCACTAACTGTCCTCGATTAACGATTGGGCCAGCCATAACGTGCCAGTGGTCGGCGCGAGGACAAATCAACTGCCATGTTTTTGGAGATACCACCAAAGCTTCATGAACTGGGCTGTGTCGTTCCACCAAGTAGCGCAAAACTGGATTATATTCGGTGGATAAGGCTAATTCCATCAAGTTTTGAAGATGAGGTTCTCGGATTTTCTTAGGTAGCGCGTCGAAGAAAAATAATCCGGCACGTTTGGCGGCAAAATACTCACCTACTTGAGTATAAATGTGCGATCGCAATTCTAGTTCATCTTTGGCTTGAGTGAGAGTTGGAAATAAAGATTGCAAGTCAGCCATAAGTTTCCAAGTGTACCCTTTCGAGGTCTAGGCGGATAAGCGTAGTAGGTTCTACCTTAGCTTTAGTTGAGTTAAATCCTCTACCGATTCACTTTAAAGGATATTTTTACGATGATTGCAAGTCCTAGTTTTGATGCAGTACAAACATCACCACAGCAGAGTCAGATGTTATTTTACATCTTAACAGTGTTGTTCAATCTCTGCGCGATCGCACAAATACTAACCGTCGGATTGGCATATTTTTACAATCCTGAGTGGTGGAACGTCCATGTTTGGCTGGTAAGAGGATACGGCGGATTATCAATAATTTTGTTGGTGTGGGCATACGCAATACCTTTTTCGTCCAAAGTGCGTCGCCTTGCAGTCAGCCTACCAATACTACTGGGGTTGCAATTTCTGACCATTCACCTGAAATTTCCACTGCCTTTAGCAGTACTTCACCCCCTAATTGGATTGGCACTGTTTTCTGCTTCTACAAGTTTAGTTCATCGCGTATGGCGGGTTATTTCGCCCAGCCTTGCAGAAGAATAATTGCATTTTCAATTTAACTTTATCTTTTAGTTTAATTAGGGAAAAAACAAATGTCTCAGTATGCTCATCCGGAAGTTTTAGTCGATACCAACTGGTTAGAAAATCATCTTGACGATCCGAATATTCGGATTATTGAAGTGGACATGAGTCCAGCGCCATACGAAAATGCTCACCTTCCAATGGCTGTATTTTGGAATATTTTGACAGATTTGTTGCAGCCAGATTGGAGAATAAATTTAGATGCAAAATCTTTTGAAAAATTGATGTCAAAATCGGGTATTAGTAACGACACGACGGTAATCGCTTACGGTAGTTATCCCGGTACTGGTGCTTGGATTTTCTGGCTGTTGAAGTTGTTCGGACATCAAAACGTGCGAGTTCTTAATGGTGGATATCAGAAGTGGAAGTTAGAAAATCGTCCACTGGCAAAAGAATTATCGACGTTCTCACCAGTTCCATATTCTGCCAAGGAACTTGATAATAGTTTACGGGTTTTGTATGAGGAAGTTCAAGCATCAATAGGACGAACGGATCGTATCTTGTTGGATGTTCGCACTGAAAAAGAGTACAGTGGTGAATGGTTTTTCGATCGACCTCCTCAAGAAGGCGAACGCACCGGACATATTTCTGGGGCGCTGCATATCGAACATCTTCTTACTTTGAATGAGGATGGTACTTTTAAATCATTCGACGAATTGCAAGCTCTTTATAGCAGTAAAGGTATCACATCTGATAAAGAGGTGTTTCCTTATTGCGCGATCGGTGGTCGTTCTGGGTATACTTGGTTTGTTTTGAAGTATTTGTTGGGTTATCCAAAGGTTCGGAATTATGATGGTTCTTGGAATGAGTGGAGTCGCCTTGCTGATGTGGCGATCGCGAAGTAACTAATACCATTTCTCTGTAACAATGCGCTTAATACTTTCTGCAAAGGCTACTATGCCTAGCAAAGATTTCATGGAAATAAGTTACGAAATATTAAGCGCATCTTTAGAGAGAACTGGTATAACGAGTAAACTAATCTCACTTTTAGGCGATCGGGAAAATGTATAAAACGCCTAGAGGGTTTTGCACTTTCTGTTATGCCAATATCGTAAATATTACTAATAATTCCAGCGTATCCTTTTTGGGATGCTACACAAATCCAAGCTTCTAGAACATCGATTCAGTATTGTCGTCGGAGATGAGAAACCGGGGTTTCTTTCGCAATCGATATTTCGTTACCCCAAGCCTCCCCAACGACAATACTAAATCGGTGTTCTAGGGGAAAAGGAAAAAGGGAAATTTATGACTTGTGCCTTTTACCTTTTACCTTCTATTTCTTGCCTTTTGCCTTTATCGCAAAGTTACGAATTCCTCTGCGGTAGAAGGGTGAATACCAACGGTGGCGTCGAAATCTTTTTTAGTAGCGCCCATTTTGAGTGCGATCGCAATTCCTTGAATGATTTCTGCGGCATTTTCGCCAACCATGTGAGCGCCCAAAACGCGATCGCTATTCCCGTCAATCACCAATTTAACCATCACTTTTTCATCAGCACCAGTTAAACTGTGGAACATCGGACGAAAACGAGCGCGATATACTTGCACCGCATCACCATATTTTTCTCTCGCTTCTGCTTCGCTCAAACCAACCGTGGCTGCTTCCGGTTGAGTAAATACGGCAGATGCCACATGATCGTGGCTGAAAATGCGCTGATTATTGCCAAATTCCGTATCGGCAAACGCCCTTCCTTCTCCAATCGCCACCGGAGTTAAATTAATCCGATTCGTGCAATCTCCCACTGCAAAAATATTCGATTGACTGGTGCGGCTGTATTCATCAACTTCGATCGCGCAATTCACGCTGTAACCGTGCAATCTCGGCAAACCTTCCTCTTCACATAAAACCGTTTTCACTCCCGCATTTTCCAAACCAAGACCTGCTAAATTAGGAGCGCGACCGATCGCGACTAAAACTGCATCGACAGTAATCGTAGATTCCGTATCTTTGTCTTTTTCCACAAAGGTAAGTTGCAAACCATCTGACACTTTCGCCAGTTTTTTTAGTTGGGTATTGCCGATAATATTGATACCATGTTTGGTCATTCCTTCCTGAACGCCATTGTAAATATCTTCATCAAAATCTCTCAGGATTCGATCGCGACGAATCAACAAATCGACCTTCGTTCCCAATCCATTCATGATGCAAGCAAATTCCGCAGCAATGTAGCCAGCACCGATAATTGCCATCCGCTTGGGTTGTTCTGGCAAAAGAAACATTTCGCGGGAAGTAATCGCATACTCCATACCGGGAAGATTTGGCTTAATCGCTTCTCCTCCTACCGCAATCAAAATTTTATCGGCACTCACCGTGCGATCGTCAATTTGCACGGTATGAGCATCTAATAAACTAGCACTACCTTTAATTAATTCAACGCCAGCTTTTTCCAACAAATTAATATGTACTTGATTGAGGCGTTTGACTTCATTATCAACGGCAGTAATTAGTTTTTGCCAATCAAAAGTCGGATGAACTTCGCTCCAACCGTAACCTACCGCATCTTGGTAGAGGTGGGAAAATTTCGAGCCGTAAACCAATAGTTTCTTGGGAACGCAACCGCGAATAACGCAAGTCCCGCCCACCAAATCTCGTTCCGATATCGCCACTTTCGCCCCGTAAGAAGCCGCTCTTTTGGAAGCTGCTAGCCCCCCGGAACCCGCACCTATCACGAAGAGGTCGTAATCGTATACCATCGCTTGCTATGCTCCCTTTTGGAAATTCTGATATTTCTTATCCTAATGATTTGTTGCAATCTACTTTCAGGTATAAAAAATAAACTTCTGCGGCTAGTTGTCTTCAGCTTCATTTTCGGTTTGCTGTTGAGCATCACGCCTGTTTTGGCGCAAGCAAAAGCTAGTGCTTCTATAAACGTGGATGGACGCCAATTGTTTAAAGTTAGCCAATTGGAGGGATTTGACGCTCAACCGAGGGCTGATTATGCCAATCAAATTTTAAATCGGGCAGTGGCATCAGGCAACCCGGTGGAAGTGAAGGTGGTAGAAGTTAACGATTTACCAGTCATTAAGGTAAATAGCACTAATTTGCTGACAGTTACCGAAAAAGACACGCCCCCAGGTGTCGAGAAAGAGGAACAGGCGCAACAGTGGCGATCGAGCATTCAGATGGCAATTAATCTAGCGCAGGAACAAAGGCGTCCCGAATATATCCGTCAAGCTTTGTTGACTGCGGTGGGGTGCTTGCTAATCGCGATCGCCATCAACTATTTTTTGAGTTGGATTTGGCAAAATTGGTTTTTCCAATTCCTTCCCCAACGAGAAGTTGCTTCCGAAACTCCAACACCAACTTCCACTCTCGAATTTTTCCTGAAATTAGTACTCGGTTTGCTGCGGGGTGCGGTATGGTTGGCGGCGGCGCTTTATATTACCAATCAATTTCCCCAAACGCGGGTATGGAGTCAACGCATAATTGATGGCATTATCTACAGTTTGGCTTCTCCAATTATTCCGCTGGGAAACAAATTTTATTCAGTTGTTCAGTTATTAATTTTAATCGGTCTTTTCGCTGGTCTTTTAATTGTTACTAAAACTGCTAAAAATTTATTGCGGTCGCGAGTGTTACGCCTAACGGGAATTAATCGAGGTTCTCAAGAAACGATCGTCGTCATTGCTAATTATGCAATGATTTTTATCGGTACGCTCATACTGCTACAACTCTGGGGCCTAGACCTCAGTTCTCTTACTATTTTTGCTGGTGTCTTAGGCGTGGGTATTGGCTTGGGATTGCAGGGAATTGCTAAAGAATTTGTCAGCGGTTTGGTAATTATTTTTGAACGCCCAATTCAAGTGGGAGACTTTATCAATGTAGGAGATTTTATGGGAATTGTGGAGCGAATTGGCGTTCGCAGTACAGAAATTCGCACCTTAGATCAAGTGACCATTATCGTGCCTAATTCTCGTTTTTTAGAACAAGAAGTGATCAACTGGAATCATGGAGGTGTATTCACTCGGATTAGATTACCCATTGGGGTAGCATATGGTGCTAACTTAAGTCAAGTTCGAGCAGCATTAGTTGAAGCAGCTAAAGATTATCCAGATGTAGTATCTGAACCTCCTCCGAGAGTAATTTTTACCGGATTCGGTGAAAGTTCTCTAAAATTAGAATTACTGGTTTGGATTCGAGAACCTCGCAAACAAATTTTAATTAAAAGCGATTTATATTTTCGGATCGATGAAGTTTTTCGAGAACGAAATGTGGAAGTTCCTTTTCCCCAAAGGGATTTCCACCTGCGTTCTGGCAATTTACCGATCGAACTTTCTTCAGAATTGGAAAATTCCCTGAAGAATTGGCTGAAAAATAATGGTAGCTGATTGGAGGTGGGGGGATGGGGAGATGGGGAGATAAATACAATTAATTTTCATACTTCATCCTTCACACTTCACACTTCATCCTTCATCTTTTCCCCTCTTAAGATAGATTGCCGATCGCCAAAAGTGAGATTTAATATGGTGCAACCGTGTAAGTATACGGGCAATAACCATGAAGCGCGATCGAACAGGTAAATTTATCAATAATTGGACTTTAGAAGCAAAACAGCGAGTAAATTTATCGCTGACGCAGAAAGCATGGTGTTTTTTAGAAGAGCAAGCTTCTCGAAACGGAATTTCCAAATCGGAAGTGATAGAACGCTATGCCCGTAGCTTCGAGCAAGAACGCGATCGAATAAAAACATCGATCGAGCAAGAAACTGAAAGCTTATCGATTCCCAATCCGTTTTTCTGTCATAAGCTGCCAGAATGTCAAGCTGACTTATTATATCTAATTGATTCCTTATTAGCAGCAGCGCCGATCGGAATTTGCTTTTTAGATAAACAGTTACGCTACATTCGAGTCAATGAAGTACTTGCTTCGATCAACGGCTTACCAATAGAAGCTCATTTAGGAAAAACATTCAGGGAAGTACTGCCAGCAATAGCCGATATCGTCGAGCCTCAATTACAAAAAGTTTTAGATACGGGCGAGCCATTATTGAATATAGAAATTTCTCGTCAAACCCTCGAAGGAGCAACTATTCACGGTTACTGGTTAGCCAACTATTATCCGGTTCGCAATGGGAAAGGCGAAACAGCTGGTGTAGGGATAATTTTGACAGATGTGACCGGAACCAAGCAAGCCGAAGCTGCGGCACTGGCAGCAAATCGGAAAATAGTTAATATTTTAGAAAGCATTACAGATGCGTTTATTTCCTTCGATCGCGAGTGGCATTTTACTTACGTCAATGAAGAAGCCGCTAAACTACTAAGAAAATCTAAAGAAGAATTAATTGGAAGATCGGTTTGGGATGTATTTCCCGATTTGCGTGGCAGCCGTTTGGAGCAAAATTTTTACCAAGTATTTGCGAAACAAACTGCACTGATATTTGAAGAATTTTATGCACCCTATGATAGTTGGGTAGAAGTTCACGCTTACCCTGCCAAAGAAGGGGTTTCTTTATATATTCGAGATATTAGCGATCGCAAACGAACAGAAGCAGCCTTGCAAAAGAGCGAAGCACTCGCCAATGTTAGAGCAGAAGAATTAGAAGCCTTCATGGAAATCGTGCCAGCTGCGGTTTGGATCGCCCGCGATCCCGAATGCCACCAAATGACAGCTAACCCGGCGGCGTATCAAGTAATGCGAGCAGAACCGGGTACGGTAGCAACTGCAACTCCAGCCGATCGAGTTTGCCCATTCAAGTTTAAGCTGCGAAGGAACGGTCAAGAAATTCCCGTCGAAGAGCTATCCATGCAAAAAGCCGGGAGAACCGGACAGGAAGTATTAGAGGATGCAGAACTAGTTTTTGATGATGGAGCGATCCGACATATTTATGGAAAAGCCGTTCCCTTAAAAGATGAATCCGGTAGAGTACGGGGAGTCATCGGAGCTTTTCTCGACGTTACCCACCACAAACAATTAGAAAAAGAACTGCGCCGTCAAGAACAACAGTTTAAAACTTTGGCTGAGAACGCGCCTGATATTATTAGCCGAGTCGATCGAGAATTTCGTCACCTCTACGTCAGTCCGGCAGTGGAGAAAGCAACAGGCATTTCACCAGCAGCTTTCATTGGCAAAACGAACGCTGAGTTAGGAATGTCACCAGAAATTTATACCCAATGGCATCAAAAATTAGACCAAGTTTTTCGCACTGGTGAGGGAACGAGTATCGAGTTTAATTTTCCTGCCCCCGACGGTACTCGTTGGTATCAGTCCCGCTTAGTTCCCGAATTTACATCAGATGGCTCAGTAGAATCGGTACTGGGAATTGCCCGTGATGTCACTGACTACAAACGAGTCGAGCAAGCTTTACGAGAAAGCGAAGCACGTTTCCGGCGCATTTTCGAGTCGAACATGATGGGAATGGGCTTTTATCATATTGATGGCACTATTTCGGACGCCAATGATGCCCTACTCGATCTGCTAGGTTACGCGCGAGAAGAATTTCTCAATCGAGGGCTGCGCTGGACAGACATTACTCCGCCTGAATATGCAGCCTTGGATCGACGAGGTTACCTGGAAGCAGTAGAAATGGGCTACTGCAACCCTTATGAAAAAGAGTTTATTCGCAAAGATGGAACCCGCGTCAGCGTTTTGGCTGGAGGAGGTCACTTTGAAGGCACTCACGAGAGCGGAGTGTTCTATACGATCGACCTCACGGAACGCAAGCAAGCAGAACAAGCACGAAAAGAAGCAGAAGAAAGACTTTACGTAGCACTGAAAAACTCGCCATTGACCGTATTTAACCAAGATCGGGAATTGCGCTATACCTGGATTTATAATCCGACTCCCAATTATGAGGTTGATTTCGTCATCGGTAAACGGGATGAAGATTTGCTTTCGGCTGAAGATGCGCGAGTTTTGAGTAGCATCAAGCAGCAAGTTCTAGAAACTGGGATGGGAAGGCGCGAGGAAGTCAAGCTAACGGTAGAGGAGCGAGATTGGTATTTTGATTTAACTGTAGAACCATTGCGAGATCAAGCTAACCAAGTGATCGGAATTACTTGTGCTTGCGTGGATATTTCCGATCGCAAACAAGCAGAAGCCGAACGAGAACGCTTGTTAGCTGGAGAAAGAACTGCTCGCATGGAAGCTGAACAGATGCGACGGCAGTTAAGCACCATTTTTGAAACATCGCCAGTGGGAATGGCTTTTTTAGACCATAAGCAGCGATTTGTGGCGATTAACGAAGCACTGGCAGAAATTAACGGGCTAAGTCGCCAAGAACATTTAGGTTATACCATTCCTGAATTGTTCGCTCAATCCGATCCCGATTTAGTGGCGTTATTTCAAAGAATATACGATAGTGGAGAGCCTTTTATTTCATCCGAATTAGCAGTTAACGTACCCGGTCGCTATGACCGCCGCCCCGGTTATTACAATGTTTATTACCTACCGACTAAAGATCGAAGACAACAAGTAGAAGGTGTGGTTACTTATGTACTAGATGTCACGGATCGAGTGCGTCTGCAACAAGCTCAAAATTTTCTTGCCGAAGCTAGTACGGTGCTGGCATCTTCCTTGGATTACCAGACAACTTTGGATCGAGTGGCGCAGTTAGCAGTTCCTCAGTTAGCTGACTGGTGCGTAGTACATATCATTGAAGAGGATGGTTTGCTCAAGGAGTTAGCGGTTACCCATATTAACCCAGAAAAGGTTGCTTGGGCAAAAGAACTCAACCAAAAGTATCCGATCGATATTAACGATCCTCACGGGCGCGGTGCTGCCTTAACTTTACGCACGGGAGAACCGGATCTATTGCCTGACATTCCCGATGAAATTTTGGTAGTCGGTGCTCGCGATCCGGAACATTTGCAAATGCTGCGGGAGGTCGGTTTTAGCTCGGTGATGACGGTGCCGCTTTTGGTACAGGAGCAAGTTTTAGGGGTGATTTCTTTTGTGGCTGCCGAGTCGGGACGACATTACGATCGCACCGATTTGATGTTCGCCCAAGAACTGGCGCGTCGGGCATCTTTAGCGATCGATAACGCGCGGCTGTATCGCACGGCACAACGAGACCGGGCCAGAGCAGAGGCGGCAAATCGAGTGAAGGATGAGTTTTTGGCAGTGCTTTCCCACGAGTTGCGAACGCCCCTCAATCCGATTCAAGGTTGGGCCAGATTGTTGCGATCGCGCAAATTAGATCCCCAAACGATCGATCGCGCTTTGGAAACGATCGAACGCAACGCCCATCTACAAACTCAATTAATTGAAGACTTATTGGATGTGTCGCGCATCTTACAAGGCAAACTCAGCTTAAATATCGCTCCGGTTAATCTAATGACGACAATTACCGCCGCATTGGAAACAGTGCGCTTGTCAGCAGAAGCTAAAGGTATTCAAATCGAAACCATACTGCATCCGAATGTAGGACAAGTCTTAGGAGATGCGGGGCGTCTGCAACAAGTCATCTGGAATTTGCTTTCTAACTCGATTAAATTCACTTCCCACGGAGGAAGAATGCAAATTTGGTTGGAAAGAGTCGGAGATAGCGCACGAATCAGAGTCATCGATACGGGGAAAGGAATTAGCCCCCATTTTCTGCCCTACGTCTTCGATTATTTCCGCCAAGCGGACAGTACTACTACGAGGAAATTTGGCGGACTGGGGTTAGGATTGGCGATCGTCCGTCATATAGTAGAGTTGCACGGCGGCACCGTTCAAGCAGAAAGTCCGGGGGAAGAACAAGGAGCAACTTTTACCATAAATTTGCCTCTCATGTCTGCACCGACCAACGAGTACCAACCACAGGATAGTTCTGATAATTTAGCCAACTTAACTGGCATTAAAATTTTAGTAGTTGATGATGATGTCGATACGCGGGAACTAGTAGCATTTATTCTGGAGCAAACGGGAGCGGAAATTACTCAAGCTTCATCTGCCAAAAATGCCCTAGAAATCCTGCCCAATTCAGTGCCGGATATCCTGGTATGCGATATTGGAATGCCCGAAATGGACGGTTATGCTTTAATGCGTCAAGTCAGAGAGATGCCATCAAAGCAAGTGAGAGAAATTCCCGCGATCGCGCTGACTGCGTATGCTGGCGAAATCGATCGACAACAAGCACTAAGCGCCGGATTTCAAATGCACTTATCTAAACCCGTCGAACCAGACCAATTGGTAAATGCGATCGCTACTCAACTCAATCGATTTTAGATTGTTATTTGTCATTTGTCATTTGTCATTTGTTTTATAGAATTTACAGTTTTCGTAGGTTGGGTTTACTCCAAAAAACCTAACCTACAATTTCTTAAACGAGCAGTATTGAGTTATAGCAACCGTCAAGGCGGTTAAGGCATTATTAGTAGATGGCATCGTAGGGCGAAATACTTGGACTAAGTTAGAACAAATCCGTTCTGCCCCCGTTGAACCTCAACCATTGCCTACAGTGCGTCGTGGCAGCACGGGTAGCGATGTCAAATACTTACAAGATATCGTGACATACTCACGCTTCCTGAGTACAGGTAAGCGTGAGCTTCTCAGAGACTCTTCAATGAAGACATAATCTGAGCTTTTAAGGCGTGTGTCCCACGCGCTTTTATATTCAAACTTGCATTGAGATCCCTACACAAACTGA
>DATNQN010000046.1 GCA_036703985.1 Leptolyngbyaceae cyanobacterium | reverse complement strand
TGTAAACTGATTCTTGCCTGGTGGAACCGCCAATAATTAATTCTACTGGTTTAGTTAGCTGTAAGTTAGCGAGAATGGATTTAAAATCTGGACAGTCGATTGGTTGGGAGATAATGCCAATCCAACTGATTTGGTCGGCTGCTTGTGCAGCTAAGAGAGTCCAAGCAAGAATGGTTTGCGATCGCACTTCCAGCAAAAGTTTATTGCGGTCACTTCCCATTCGTTTACCAACTCCGGCGGCGGGGATGAGTAAATACACAGTGTTTTAATGTCAAACTAGGGGACTGGGGATTGGGGATTGGGTACTGGGGACTGGGGACTGGGGAAGTACAGGAGCAGGGGAGCAGGGGAGCAGAGGAGCAGAGGAGCGGGTGAATAATTTAATTTTTATACTTCATCCTTCATACTTCATCCTTTATCCTTCATCCTTTAGGCTTCATCCTTTCCCATGATGTTTTGTAGTTGCGAAATTAGGAATATATTGTTAGACTATTTCGCCAAAATGACCCGAATATTTTAATTACAAGGAAGCAAAATCAAATGAACGCATCTCAACAGGCTACTTCTATTCAAACTGCCACTAAAATTGCTGCTGTGGTTAACTTGTTTAAGTCCCATTTTCCGGACGCGAGGGCAGATTTAAAACCGTGGAAAAACGATCCCGATACGACGGAGTTGGTTGACCCGGATTCGATCGATATTGGTTTTCATTTTCCTGGTTGGAGTAGGCGGAGTCAATGCCGAAGCATTTTAGTACAGATTCGTTTTTACGAAGATCCTGAAGAAGCTTTTCGTCGTTTAATTGGGATTGAAATCGCAGGTTTCGATCATGAAGGTGTGGCGTGGCGTCTTTCGACAGTTGATAACTGGAGTTTTGTTGGCGATAAGCAACCCGTGCCGGAGGTGGGGGAAAAGTTAAAACATTTTTGCAAACAAGTTTTTGAGTTATTTAACGGCTAGTAGAAACTAGCCGTATTTTTTAATTAAGTATGATTATTTCATCTATCCTTATGCCTAATCAGTGTAATTTTCTGGGGAATGGCAACCAATGGGATAGACGGTTTGATATGTTACATCGCGCTTGCCGAATAAAGTGTAGCGATTGTCACGGATTTGTTCGTAAATGCGATCGCCTACCCACTTCACTCCTGGTAAACTTCGATAAGCTTCGATAAAAATCTTACCCATCGGCAATATCCGACCGATTTCTTCTGCTGCATCGCTACCTTGCCACCGCTTTTCGGGTGCGTTTGCATCGATTAATATCATGCCCATTTCGCAGTCTTGGGATGTAATCCCGAATCGCTTAAGGGTGAGTTCGTCTTGCATCGGAACATATTGAAATATTTGCCCTTTATCTAAGTTTTCCAAGACTTGTACTAAATTAGAACAAAGATGGCAATTGCCGTCGTAAATAACGTAGTAATTCATTCGATTTTAATAGTTATTTGTCATTGGTTATCTGTCATTTGTTAATTTATTGTACCAATGACAAATGACGAATGACTAATAACCAATTAATTAATCAGCAATTGCCCAACGCACAACGGGACGGGTAGACACCACGCCTTTGTAGGAAATTTCGGAAGGATTGCTGGGAGTATCTGCGGGTAGTTGGACGCGAAAAGTTACGTTACCGCTGCCAAAGCGAAATCGATAGGGAAAATCATCAGTATTAGAGTTGGCTTGACCGACGCAAGAGGCGTATGTTCGGTTTAAGGGCGCTCTGTATTCTGCCACTTTTTTGTTGGATGATATTAGTCTGGCAGTGCCTGCGATCGCACCTGTATCGGCGATTACCGTATGCTCTCCGCCACCTTCATAGTAACGAAATGAAGTCCAAAGGCGAACGGTTCTCGGACAATTTCCCTGCTGGCGTCGAACGTTGAAAATTGTATTGGCTGGAGTACGGGGTAAAGATGGGGCTGGCTGGTTTTGCGATCTGGCTGATGTCACTACAATTACTGTGGATAAAATGCCAAAAATCGTGCTGAATTGAAATAACTTGTTCATATCGGATTACCGCGATTTTTTTACTAGTTAATATATCTTTGACGTTTGCTATTTAAGGAAAGTTTCGTCAAGATTTGCAACTAATTTTTACTAAATAAGTATTTATTACGATCGCTATTCTCCATACCCAATGCCCAATGCACCATTCTCTAATTTGAAATTATGGTGTTTTCAGCTACAGTTCTAAAATACATAGAGATGGAGAATAAAAGTTTCTGCTAGAAAGCAAATTCTAGATTACCTTTTTCTCTTCTAAAAATGAAACCCCGAATCATCGTTTGCGGCTTGGGTTATACTGGCTTGAAGATATATAGCTTGCTAAAGCAGCAAGGTGCTTCTGTTATCGGGATTCACCACGAATCGATACCCGGTTATGACGATCGCGATATCGTGGTGGGAGATGTAAAGGCGGCTTCTACTTTAATCGCCGCAGGTATTTTAGAAGCGCACACCTTAGTGATCGCCGGTAATGACGAAACGCTGAATTTAGCAATTCTCACTCAAGCCAGAGTCCTTAATCCGGGAATTCGGATTATCAATCGATTGTTTAATACGAGTTTGGGCGATCGCTTGGATCGAATTCTCTCGGATCACGTTACCATGAGCGTAGCGGCTTTAGCTGCACCGGTGTTTGCTTTTGCGGCTTTGGGAAATCGCGCGATCGGACAATTGCGCTTATTTAACCAAACTTGGCCCATTCACGAAGAATACATCCACGAAAATCACCCTTGGAAAGGGCGCAAACTCAGCGATTTATGGGAAAACCGTTCCCGAATGCTGATCTATTACCTGCCAGTGAAAGGGCGAATGGATCTGGTTTCGGCGGTAGTTTACGGTCAACAGTTGCAAGTAGGCGATCGCATAATTGTCGGTAGTCAGCCCAGCATTCGCAGCAATCGGCGATCGGCAATTCAAAAATTCCTGAAAATCTTCTCAAATTTACAGTGGTTTCAGCAACACGCCCAACCCTTAGCCATCGTCACCTTAGTACTACTGCTAACTCTTTTTATCGCTAGCTTCACTTATATTTTAACAGATTTAAACACATCTATTATAGACGCCCTCTACTTTTCCGTTGGCATGATTACCGGTGCTGGCGGTAACGAAAAAGTGGCAGAAAATGCCCCGGAAAGCATTAAATTGTTCACTGTCGTGATGATGTTATTAGGTGCTGCTATCATCGGGATTTTCTACGCCATCCTCAATGATTTCGTATTAGGAACTCGCTTAAATCAATTTTGGGATGCCACTAAAATTCCCCAGCGCCATCACTTTATTATTTGCGGGTTAGGTGGCGTTGGCGTGCAAATAGTCAATCAACTGCACGATCAAGGATACGAAGTAGTAGTAATTGAAAAAGACCACAACAATCGATTTATTAGCGTAGTGCGTGCTTTAGGTATTCCAGTAATTCAGGGAGATGCCAGTATATCTGCCATTTTGAAAACTGCAAATATCAATACGGCTGAAGCTTTGTTAGCCGTTACCAGCAACGATATCGCCAATTTAGAAATCGCCCTCAGCGCTAAAGGTTTAGCACCCAAATTAACTGTAATCGTCCGCAATCAAGACCCCCAATTTGCTGCAACTGCTCAAAAAGTTTTTCAATTTGAAGCCGTATTAAGCCCTACTGAATTAGCTGCACCTGCCTTTGCAGCCGCCGCTTTAGGAGGCAGAATTTTAGGGAATGGAATTACTGCCGATACTCTCTGGGTTTCTTTAGCAACTAATATTACTGCCAATCATCCATTTTGCGGTAAGCGAGTAAAAGATGTGGCAATGGATGCCGATTTTGTACCGTTATATATTGAAACGAAATCTCAAACTTTGCATGGTTGGGACGTGTTGGAAACCTCCTTGGGTGCGGGAGATATTTTGTATTTAACCATACCAGCAACCGGACTCGATCAATTATGGCGAGGAACGGCTTCTCAACTTTTGGTAAGCTGAGTTTGGTTCGTTGGGTAGTAGGTCGTTGGTGATAGATATAAGAAGTTCACCAACTGCGTGAAATTTAAAGCAATTTGCTAGTGCAGGGTAGCAGCAATAGTCCACCATTTTTATCAACTAGCAACTTGAGATTTTTCCTCTCCCACTACCCACTGCCTACTACGCACAACTTGCGTTAATTTTGTAGCTAAAACTACATTTTTCCTTTTTGCATTACTTCTTGAAGATGTCGGCGTACTTCTTGAGCTTGCTGCATTTCTGAATTACGCAGTTGCTCGAATAATTGTACGCAAGGCTGAGACTGCATTTCTCGAGCATCTTGAATGTAGGTATCGTAAGCCTTGATTGCTTCCGATTTATTATGTAACACGGTCAGCAAGTCGTACTCGAGATTATTGATGGCTTGTGAATTTCCATTACCAGCCATAAATTTTTACCTCAATTAGTTTGCATAAATCACGATGACTCATGGTAATATTGTGATTCATCTGTCCAAAAGAGTATAGTTTTGTTTTCTCGCTATGGCAGGGCTTATCTCTTTGACGATCTAAGGTTGGCAATTCTATAATTTGGTTTGCAGTCAGGGCAAATACAACTAAAAACAAACAAAAATAAATAAAATTATAACCAAAGAGATATTGACAATATTAATTAATTGTAATAGTTTATTTTTGTCTAAAAAATCGATAGTGTAAATAAAAATTCAAAAATATTGAAATCAATATGCTTAAATAACAAATTTTAGATTGGCATGGTAGGCAGCCAACAAAAGATTTAAAAACGATAGAATAATCAAGTCCCCAGTGAAGTGATTTAAGTAGGATTAGAGCAATTACTGATGATTGGCAAATATTAGTTTTCCCAGGTAAGCGTTTAATTATGGTTATGGCGCAGCAGCAACAGACAATTGTGATAATTGACGATAGCCCAGAAGACCGAAAAATTTTGCGACAGTATTTGCTGGAAGATGGCAAGTATAATTACATTATTTGGGAAGAAGAGTCAGGGGAACAAGGTCTGGAATTGTGTCGGGTTTTAAAGCCAGATGGAATTTTGCTAGACTTTTTACTACCAGATCTAGATGGCATTGAATTTTTGCAAGAGTTAAAAAATCAAACCAGCAATCCCGTTTTACCAGTGGTGATGCTGGCAGACCGGGGAGATGTGTCGATCGCGGTAAAGGCGATTAAAAGCGGAGCGCAGGATTATTTAGAGAAAGAAAAAACGACGGGTGAAAATCTTCGCTTTGCACTGCACAATGTTTTAGAGAAAAATCGGTTACGCAGGGAATTAGAAAAAAGTGAAGAGCGTTTCTACGCTTCAATGGAAAATTTGCTCGATTGTTTTGCTATTTACAAAAGTATTCGCGATGAATCTGGCCAAATATTGGATTTTCGAGTGGAATACGTAAACGGGATAGCCTGCGAAAAGAATCGGATGACGAAAGAACAGCAAATTGGCAAGAATCTGTGCGAACTGCTGCCAGTTTATCGAGAGAACGGATTATTTGCAGATTATTGCCGAGTGATAGAAACAGGAGAAGTATTGTCGAAGGTAGCGCTATTTTACGATGATAATGATAAGCAAGAAAAATTAGTCAGAGCATTTGATATTCGCGTTAGTAAATGGGATGATGGCGTGGTTGCTTGCTGGCGCGATATTAGCGATCGCATTACGCTTGAAGAAAAGCTCAGTAGCTATCAACAGCGTTTTCAGATGGTTGCGGCGGCAGCTACTTGCTTGATTTATGAATGGGATGTGCAAAACGATACTGTAGAAAGAACGGCTGGTTTAACTCAAATTTTCGGCTATCGTTTGGAAGAATCCCAACCAACTCGCCAGTGGTGGAGAGAACGCATTCATCCGGACGATGTAGAGCGGGTAAAACGAGATATACAAGCTAAATTGGCAACTGGAGATACTTATGCTGTCGAGTATCGAGTACGTCATCAAAATAATTATTACTTGCACGTTTTAGACCAAGCGATCGTAGTGCGAGATGATGAAAATAAAATAGTGCGAGTAGTCGGTACAACGACGGATATTACTGCGACCAAACAAGCAGAAGAAGAAATCAAAAAACTCAATAGAGAGTTAGAACGTCGGGTAAGCGAATTGCAAACATTATTCGATGTTATTCCAGTGGGAATTGCGATCGCCCACGATCCGGAGTGCCAGCAAATGACTGCCAATTCCTATCTTTCCGATCTACTCAGAGTATCGGCAGGTAAAAATGCTTCTAAAAGCGCTCCACCAACAGAACAACCTCTTTATAAAGTATTTTGCCACGATCGAGAAGTGCCTGCCGATGAACTACCCATGCAATATGCAGCCATTCACGGAGTAGACATTCACAATGTCGAGATGAATATAGTTCATCCAGATCGGGCTGCGATCGAATTATCCTGCAATGCTCGACCTTTGTTTGACGAACAAGGAAAAGTGAGAGGATCGGTTGGTGCTTTTGCAGATATCACCAAACACAAACAAACAGAACAAGCACTGCGGCGAAGCGAAGCACTATATCGCTATCTCGCCGATGCTATTCCTCAAATTGTTTGGACGACTGATGGTGAGGGTCGAGTTGAATATTTCAATCAACGGTGGTATGAATATACCGGGCTATCTCCAGAGCAATGTCTGGGTAATTGGAATTGGTTAGCAGCTTTGCATCCAGATGACGCACCATTAGCACGGCAAATATGGACGGCATCCGTGCATAAAGGCGAAACTTACGAAGCAGAATACCGTTTATTGAGAGCTAGCGATCGCACTTATCGCTGGCACTTAGCGCGAGGTTTATCCCTGAAAGACGAACAAGGTAACATCATTAAATGGTTTGGCACTTGTACCGATATTGAAGACCAAAAACAAATTCAGGAAGAACGTTCTCAATTAATTGCCAGGGAACAGGCGGCGAGGGAAGAAGCGGAAGCTGCCAACCAGTCTAAGGATCGATTTCTGGCTGTAGTTTCTCACGAATTGCGATCGCCGCTCAACTCAGTTTTGGGTTGGGCGCATTTACTAAAAACTCGCAAATTCGATCCCGCCATTACCGAACGCGCTTTAGAAACCATCGAACGCAACGCCCGTTCTCTGTCAAGATTAATTGAAGATTTAGTCGATATTTCTCGGATGAGTCGGGGTAAATTTCAATTAAATATCGCACCAGTTAACGTGCAATCTATAGTCGAAGCAGCAATTGATATAATACGTCCTTCTTCAGAAGCTAAAAACATTCAAATTATTCATAAATTTCTCTCTAACAAACTGCAAGTTCCTGGCGATGCCACGCGCTTGCAACAAGTGATATTGAATTTGCTTACTAATGCAGTTAAATTCACTCCCGAAGCTGGGAAAATCGAGATTCAACTAACTACTGTCGATCTCACTAAAGACAAAATTACTCATCAATACGTGCAAATTCGAGTTACCGACACTGGAAAGGGTATCGACGCCGATTTTCTCCCCTCTGTTTTCGACAGTTTTTGCCAAGCCGATGTGAGAGTTACCAGTTCAAATAACGGCTTGGGATTAGGTTTGGCGATCGCGCGTCAACTAGTAGAATTACATGGCGGAACCATCGAGGCAACAAGTCCCGGTGAAGGAAAAGGTGCTACGTTTACCGTTACTTTACCGTTGATGCAATAAAATTCTTTCGCAGTAAGGACTTGAGTCATTTGCTATTTAGATTTGAGGACTAAAGTCCTCACTAATAACCAATTTAATCACTACTTCGACTCCATCCAAGAGATACAGTGTTGCATTTTTTGACTCATAGTTTTCAGATCGGCATGATAGCGACGACCGTGACCGGGTAATACCCATTCAAACGAGTAATTCGCTAATTTCTGCATCGATTTCACTTGTTCTGACCAAGAATACCAACAGAAATTTCGGAAAGCAATTAATTGATGAAGATGTTCAGACCAAGCGAGATGGTCGCCAGTAAACAGAAACTTGTTTTTATATAGTAAAACCGTATGTCCTTTGGTATGACCGGGAACGGGAATAATTAAAAGGTCTGTTCCTAATTGATAAGGTGCAAACCCAGACAATTTAATTTCTACATCGCGAGTATCCGCACTAATTTCTGTTTCGTGTAAAATGCGATCGCACCCAAAGCGATCGCGAAACTTTTGATGATCTGCTATATCATCTCGGTGGGTAAGATACATATAGCGAACACCTCCCAGTTCTGCCAACCGATCGACTAACGGAGGAGTAAACCGAGGAGAATCTACTAAAACATTACCTTCTGGTAGATGAATAAAATAACTCGTTGCCGCAAAAGAATTCTCTGAATGATAACCGCAATGATAAACATTTTCAGCAATTAAAATCGGAAAACTATCTTGCGCTTTTTTGATATCATCTGGCTTTTCAACAGTACCGATCGAACAAGTGGGGCAAGAAAGGAGAGCTTGCAGCGATCGCAACCGCTCCTCTTCATTGATTGGCTGATGATAAACTGCCGACTGTTCATCAATTCGGTGGAAAATTTCCGGTGCCATCCATCGGCAAGTATCGCAGTCAATACAAGTACTATCTACGTAAAAATCACCGCTGACGTTTTGCGAACGACGCTGAGTAAGACTAGCCATAATTATGCTTACTAACTTAAAGTAAATTAGTAATAAATCTTTTTCGCTAACCCTTACTAGAATAGCAAATATTACAGAATTTTAGTTAACTGTATTAATTAAAACATTTTCCATCAAACGATCGCCAATCGAAAGCAACTTAATCACTTAACAGAATCTATCTAAAGGTAGTAAATTAGAATACATTGAAGTAACATTTAAAGGATTGGCGTATGATAGGTAGGTCGCGTTCGCAGAATATCCAAGCAGCAGAAGATATAAACTTTCCTGGCAGTCCTGTATCCCTTCATTCTATATTTTATGTCGATCGCCCTCCTACGGAAGCCCTCGGCTATGCAGAACTGTGCAAACCCGGTAGTTTAATTCGTATTCGAGCACCTAGAAAAATGGGCAAAAGTTCCCTGATGCTGCGCTTAATTAACCAAGCGACTATTCTTGGCTACCGAACAGTCAACATAGACTTTCAGCAGGCTGACGCCACAATTTTTCAGCATACGGATAAATTCTTGCGTTGGCTGTGTACTAACATCGCATGGCAGTTAAAATTAGCTCCTAATTTGGATGATTACTGGGACGAAGAAATCGGTAGCAAAGTGAGTTGTACCATTTATTTTGAGAGCTATTTGTTAAGCCAAGTCGATCTACCTTTAGTGTTAGTACTTAATGAAGTCAATCGCTTATTTGAATATCCTGATATTGGGCGAGAATTTTTTCCCCTCTTGCGATTTTGGCACGAACAAGCTAGAACTTTAGAAATTTGGCAGCAACTGCGTTTAATTTTAGCTCATTCTACGGAAGTTTATGTTTCCTTAAATATTAATCACTCCCCATTTAATATAGGATTAACCCTAAAATTACTAGAATTTACCTTCGAGCAAGTTAAAGATTTAGCTCAACGTTATGAATTAAACTTGAGCGATAACCAAATTCAGCAATTAACCGATATGGTAGGAGGGCATCCCTACTTAGTTCATCTTGCTTTGTATTACCTTCGTTACCATCAAAATACCTTAGATGAATTGTTACAAATGGCTCCCACTCTCACTGGTATTTATAGAGATCATTTGTTAGCTATCCAGGCAATGCTAGAACAACAACCTGTATTGACAGCAGCACTGCAAGAATTAAACCAAGCAGAAAATAGCCTTCAATTGCCACCCCTAATTACTTATCAATTAGAGCGAATGGGATTAATCAAATTAGATGGCAACAACTGTACTATATCTTGTGAATTATATCGGCTTTATTTCCAGTTACAAAACTTTGCATATAAAAATAACGCCCGAATTCGGATGGAACAGTTGGAACAAGAAAATCAAAATTTACAAACTTTACTTTATTTAGACTCCGTAACTCAAATTGCCAATCGCCGCCAGTTCGATAATTGTTTAAAAACTCAGTGGGATGCTATGTATAGTGAAGGTGTTCCCATTTCTTTAATTTTGGTCGGTATCGATTATTTTAAAATCTACAACGATACTTATGGATATCAGGCGGGAGATGATTGCTTGCGGAAAATCGCGCAAGCTATTTGTCAGGTCGCCCATCATCCCGAAAACTTTGTTGCTCGGTATGGTAATGAAGAATTTGCTATTATTTTACCGCGACTAGATGCGGCAGCAGCCCTAGATCTTGCCGAACGAGTACGGCTTAACATTAAGAATATTAAATTGCCTTTTGAATCTAAAACATTGATGTGTTTACCGAATTCAGTAGTCACCCTAAGTTTAGGAGTTGCTAGCACCGTTCCCAATCGTAACAATCAAGAAGAAACTCTATTATTAGAAGCCAAAAAAGCTTTTCATAAATCTAATAATATAGGTGGAGATCGCGTGACTCTTAGCTCTGTTCTGAATTTTAGATTTTAAGACATTAGATAAAAAAATGTTTTTTTAATAGATAATATCTAGCAAATATTGGGATATATAGCAACCGTCAAGGCATTCTTAATTGCACCAAACTTTTATGACTAGTCCCTTCTTCCCCTAGCCCATAGCTATATCAATTAATTACGTCCATAATACTAAGTCTAAAATCAAATGAAATCTTATCAATATCAAGTGGGTGGTAGCCTCAAAAACGACAATCCTACTTACGTAGAAAGGCAAGCAGATAACGAACTGTACGAAGCATTAAAAAAAGGCGAATTTTGTTATGTACTTAACTCAAGGCAAATGGGAAAATCCTCCCTATTAGTCAGGACAATGTACCGACTGCAACAGTCAGGATTTATCTGCACCGCCCTTGACATGACTCAAATAGGCAGTGAAAATATTACGCCAGTCCAATGGTATAAAGGAATAATAACTGACTTATGTAGAAGTTTGAAATTATTAGGCAAGTTTAACTTAAAAATTTGGTGGAAGCAAGAGGAAGAAGTTTCTTTTATTCAGCGATTAAGTCATTTTATTGATGAATTATTAAAAGAGCAATTTCCCCTACAAAACATCGTAATATTTGTAGATGAAATTGATAGTATTCTCGGTTTAAACTTTGCAGTAGATGATTTTTTTAGCTTAATTCGATATTGCTATAACCAAAGAGCGATCGACCCAGAATATAACCGCCTCACTTTCGCGATTTTTGGAGTAGCAACTCCTTCGGATTTAATTACCGATAAAACGCGCACGCCGTTTAATATCGGGAGGGCGATCGAACTACAAGGCTTTCAATTTGAAGAAGCGCAACCTTTAATCAAAGGATTAGCCAATTTTACAGATAACCAGACAGAAATCTTCAAAGAAATCTTAAAGTGGACGGGAGGTCAACCATTTTTAACCCAAAAATTATGTTATTTGGTGCAAATAGCTAGTCAGGAAAATCCCCACAACAAACTGACAATTCCGCCCGGAATGGCATGGTTTTGGGTGGATTCGCTGGTACAAGCCAAAATTATTCAAAAATGGGAGTCCCAAGATGAACCAGAACATTTGAGAACAATTCGCGATCGCATAAATTTTAATCAACAACGCAAAGGCAGACTGCTGGGAATTTACCAACAAATTTTACAAGGTATTGAAGTTATCGCTAACGATAGTCGAGAACATACAGAATTAGTATTATCCGGATTGGTAGTTAAACATCAAGGTTATTTACAAGTCAAAAATCAAATTTATGCTAGTGTATTTAATCAAAGTTGGGTAGCTTCAGAATTAGGTCAATTGCGTCCCTATTCTCAGACCTTTGATGCTTGGATAGCCTCTCACCAAAAAGATGAATCTCGCTTATTAAGAGGACAAGCATTAAAAGATGCTCAACTTTGGGCGCAAGGCAAAAGTTTAAGCGACTTAGATTATCAATTTTTAGCTGCTTCTGTCGAATCTGACCGAAAAGAGGTTCAACTTTCTTTAGAAGTCGAACGTTCTAAAGCTATTGAAGCACAATTGGCAGAGCAAAAACAAAGATTATTACAGGAACAAAAAACTGCCAAATTACAAAGATTATTTATAGCAGCAATTAGTATCGCTTTTCTCATATCTTCCGCCTTAGGATTCTTGGCTTTTAAACAATACAGAGAAGCCAGAGTTAGCGAAATTAAAGCCTTAACTTCATCCTCAGAAGGCTTGCTGGTCGCTAATCGTCAGTTAGATGCAATGCTGGCAGCGATTAAAGCCAAACGCAAATTAGAAAGTTTAGCAGGAATCGATCGCGAAACGATTAAAAATGCTGAAACTGCCTTAAATCAAGCTGTTTATGGAATTTACGAATTTAACCGTTTAACCGGACATCAAGGCAGCATTATGGCTGTGAATATCAGTCCCGACCTTCAATTAATTGCCACTGGAGGTGAAGATCGCACCGTGAGAATTTGGAAACCAGATGGTACGCTTCTCCATATCTTAAAACATACGGGAGCAGTCTGGCGGGTGGTTTTTAGCCCCGACAGTCGTTCGATCGTTTCTAGCAGTTTAGACGGCACGGTAAAACTTTGGCGCGTTGATGGTAGATTAATCAAAAGTTTCCAGGCACATCAAGGCCCTGCTTGGGGAGTTGCTTTTAGCCCGAATGGTAAACTGATCGCCTCATCAGGTGGAGATTTCAAGGTAAAATTGTGGACGCTTGATGGCAAACTATTAAAAACATTTATCGGTCATCAAAACATCGTTCGGAATGTAGTTTTCAGTCCGGATAGCCAGATAATTGCTTCCGCTGGAGCGGATAATACCATTAAATTATGGAGCGTTGATGGCAACTTACTGAAAACTCTAAAAGGGCATCAGAAAACCGTGTGGGATTTAAGATTTTGTCCCTCAACAAATTTATTGGTATCCGTGAGTCAGGATCTCACCGCAAAACTGTGGAAACTAGACGGCACTTTAGTTAAAACAATTCCCAACGATCGGTCATTTGTTGGTGTTGATTGTCACGATCGACTTATTACCACAATTGACGAAGAAAACATCTTTAAGACTTGGAATTTTGACGGAATTTTGATTAAAAAATTTTATAATTTTCGTAGTTTTATTGGATATATAGCAATTGGTTCAAATAATGAAATCGCAATTTCGGCTAATAATGAAGGTGCCATAAAACTTTGGAAGCTCGATCACGAACTATTAAAAATACTGACCGGACATCAGAATACGATTTGGGATGTAGCTACCAGCGTAGATGGTAAACTGATCGCATCAACGAGTGTAGATCAAACAATCAAATTATGGCTGTCTGATGGGACGTTGTTGCAAACCTTCAAAGACAAAAACTCTACAGTTTTTCGGACTGCGGTTTTCAGCCAAGACAGTCAGATGTTAGTAACGGGTAGCATTAATCAAACCGTGCAACTTTGGGATATCAGTAATCCTCAAACATCAGAAATAAAACTTCTGAAAACTTTAATTGGGCATCAATCTCCCATTAATGCTATTGCCATTAGTCCTGATGGTAAAATTATTGCTTCTGGAGATAATAAAAACATCAAACTGTGGAATATAGATGGGAAATTAATACGCAGCTTTAAAGCTCATAATGAAATTATTTGGAAATTAGTTTTTAGTCCTGATGGTAAATTACTAGCTTCTGCCAGTGCCGATCGCACGGCTAAACTTTGGAAACTCGATGGTAATTTAATGGCAACTCTGAATCACGATAGCTTAGTTTGGGGAGTTGGTTTTATTCCTCAAACAAATACGATCGTTACTTCTAGTCGAGATGATACCCTTAAATTTTGGCAGTTAGATGGAAAATTATTAAGAACTATACCCAATCAAGGCAAAGGGTTAAACCGACTCGCCATCAGTCCTGACGGTCAAATAATTGCTACTGCGGGAGTTGATAGCAATGTAAAATTATGGAGTCCTAGTGGAGAGTTACTGGCAACTTTACCCGGACATCAATCGATGATTTTTAGCGTTGCTTTTACTGGTGACGGAAACTTCCTGGTTTCTGGGGCAGAAGAAGGCAATGTTATTATTTGGAATTTAAAGAAAATTCGTACTCTCAATAACCTCAATTATGCTTGTAATTGGGTGCGGGATTATTTGCGAACAAATGTGGAGTTGGAAGAGAGCGATCGCAATTTGTGCAATGGGATTCAATTTCAAAAATAGTCTAATTACGCAAGTGTTTTTGATATATAACCATCCTATTTGAGTAATGAACCCTACCCTAGCCCTCCCCTTGGTAAAGGGAGGGTTGGGAGGGGTCTAGTTGTTCGTAATTTATTTAGGATTGCTATAATCAAACTGTAGCCAATGCAAATTAGGATAAATAATGGAAATTGCTACGCTCTCCACCCCATTAGAATTGACGATCGACCTCACAGACGAGCAATTTTTTCAGCTGTGTCAGAATAACCGTGATTTGAGATTTGAACGGAGTGCATCGGGAGATTTAATTATCATGCCCCCAACTGGTAGCGAAACTGGTCATCGAAATATCGATCTATCTTATCAATTGCAAGGCTGGAGTTGTCAAAATAATTTAGGATTAGCGTTTGATTCTTCAACTGGGTTTAAATTGCCAAATGGTGCAGATCGCTCTCCTGATGCTGCTTGGGTAAGAAAAGAAAGATGGGATGCTTTAACATCTGAAGAAAAAGAAAAATTTGCCCCATTATGTCCGGATTTCGTAGTCGAATTGCGCTCGAAAACTGATTCCTTAGAAAAGCTGCAAGCGAAAATGCAAGAATATATAGAAAATGGCGCAAAATTAGCTTGGTTGTTAGATAGACAAAATCAGCGCGTCGAAATTTATCGCCCCAATCAACCAGTAGAAATTCTCTCCTCTCCTCAATCTTTATCAGGAGAAGATGTACTACCAGGATTTGTATTAGATTTGACAAATATTCTCTAAATTATTCGCAAGTAAATTACTTTGGTATTAACAATATGATTAATCGTAGTAAGGGCGGGTTTGGTCGCGAACTTATATGTTAGAATGAAAAATTTTCTTCTAAACCCGCCTCTACAATCAAATAACCTAATTAAATTTTCACTTCTGAATTCTAACTCCTGACTACTGAATTCTCTTCCCTTAACCAATCCAAAATTAACTGATTAACAACTTCCGGTTTTTCATCATGAGGACAGTGACCGGCATTAGGAATTGGTATGAATTGAATTGGTTTACCCATTTGCTGGAATTGTTGATAAATTGTTGCACCGGCAATTGGTGTCCAAGGGTCTTTATCTCCCCAAAGTACTAGTATGGGATGAGTGACTTTTGGCAACAAATCAGATGGACTTGGGCCGGGAGGTGCGGTGAGAATGGAAGCAAAAACGTGCTGTGCGCCAGTATCGCAAGAAGGCTCGTAAAGCATCTCGACTAATTCGTCCGCGATCGCATCTCGATTAAAATAAACTTGTTGCAGAGTACGGCGAATGCGATGTTTTTGCCGAATGCGATCGAATAAAAAAGGCCCAAACACTTTGGAACTCACCAACTTAGTAAAACTCCCCATTACTAACCGTAAAGGTAAGTTTAGTTCGTCAGGACGGTGATTCAATCCACCAGCACAGTTAATCAACACTGCACCCGCCGCAATTTCTGGATGATTTGCAACTACCATTAAGCTGAGTAAACCACCGATCGAATTCCCAATGAAAATCGCTGGTTCCTGAATATGGGTGTCAAAGAAATCTTTCAGCAGTTCTACCCACAAATCCAGACTGTAATCGATCGCAGGCTTTTCAGAAGCCCCAAAACCCAACAAATCGAGTGCAAATACTCGATAACCACCATTTGCTAACACCGGAATATTTTGCCGCCAGTGTCCGATCGAAGCACCAAAGCCATGCAATAGTACTAATGGGCGTCCGCTACCCATCACGGTGTAAACAATTTTATGGCCTTTCCAATTCCAGGTGAATTTTTCTATTGTGCTGACTATTGCCAATTGCTGGGTCATCACAGTATCTTTTATGAAGATTTCTAAAGTATCTCCTCTGTATGATATTATTTTTTGACTTAAAAGAAATCAGTTGTGGAACATTCGATCGCATTTAAAGTCAATTCAGCCATTTTGTGATGTAGGGTGCAATGAAAGATAGAAAAAGGAACAGATAGAGAGAGGATAACTTTTAGGAGCCGATAAAATGAAAAAAAGTACTTAATTTTTATCTTTCATATTTCATACTTTATACTTCACACTTCACACTACATCCTTTCTACTTCATCCTTTATTATGAATCAGAGTTTCTTAGCTTTAGTTAGCAGGCTTGTACTGGCAACCGCCACCTTAGCAATTTACTCAACTGCTGTCAAAGCAGCTTCCTCTGTGAGTACTTCTACCCCACAAGAAAATCCACAACTCTTAGCACAACAACGCCAACAGCAGAGGCAGCCACAACGCCAGCAACCAGTTCAACCACAACGCCAGCAGCAGAGGCAACCACAACGCCAGCAGCAGAGGCAACCACAACGCCAGCAGCAGAGGCAGCCGCAACGATCGCAACCAATTCAACCACAACGCCAGCAGCAGAGGCAACCACAACGTAATCCCAGAGAAACTCAACAAAATCAAACCCTAGTTCCCCAAGCAGTTGCTAATGCAGTTTTAGAGAATTTATCTCAGCAAACGGGAATTCGAGTCGCCAACTTGCGGGTACTGGAAGCTCAACAGCAAACTTGGTCTGACGGCTGTTTGGGTATCGGTAGCCCTGGTATTACTTGCGCTCAAACATTGGTTCCCGGTTGGCGAGTAGTAATCGGAAATAACCAACAGCGTTGGGTTTATCGCACTAATCTATCTGGTTCGGTGGTTAAACTAGACCCGACACCGAGCCAACCCGTAGCTACTCGTCCGACTCCACCAGCAGCAACGCCGCCTTCTCCCCCACCCGCACCCTCTCGTTTACCGCAACCACCAGCTAGAAGAAGCTCAACCGGAAGTAATGCAAGTACTCCAGCAGCTAATAGAGGATTCCCCGATTTAGCACTTTCCCAAAGCCCGCCAACTAACAACCAACCAGATGGGCCACCTCTAATTGAAGAACCCCAGATTGTCGTCTATCCCAATACTGCACGGCGAGAAGAACCCCAAGCCGTGACGCCGCCACCAGCACCACAGCGTCAAGAACCCCAAGCCGTGACGCCGCCACCAGCACCACAGCGTCAAGAACCTCAAGTTGTGACGCCCCCGCCAGCGCCACGACGAGAAGAACCCCAAGCCGTGACGCCCCCGCCAGCGCCACGACGAGAAGCGCCTGAAGTTATTACGCCGCCGCCAGCGCCACAGCGTCAAGAACCTCAAGTTGTGACGCCGCCGCCAGCACCACGGCGTCAAGAACCCGAAATTGTGACACCTCCGCCAGCGCCACGACAAGCGGAACCCCAAGTTGTCACCACACCAATTACCCCACGCCCTCAACCCCAATTGAATAGATTGCCAAATCGCAATGCAGAAGAAGGGGTATTTACCCTAGCGATTCGGCAACCAAATGCTAATCTTACTAATGTAATTGCCCGTATTTCTTTAAAAGCCAAAATCGACAATGGTTATGGCAAAGAACAGTTGATCGGAGATTATCGATATAGAGTAGATCAACGGGCTAGATTTACTGGTGGAATGAAAGCAGGCGATCGCATTGTGGTACGCTTATTCGATCCCGATGAGAATAGCTTGATCGGTTTTAGCGAATTTGAACTTCTTCCCGACAACGCAGCAGTTAACTTAATTTTGTCTAACCGACCATCTTTACACCGCATGGTGCGGACTATTTACGGAATCGATGCCGATGTTGATGGTAAAGTCGATACGGGTAGAAATAGCTACGACTATTACACTCAAGTAGTTGGTACCCAAGCAGGTCAACAAAGAGTTCTTTTCCTGCAAGGAATGGCTGAAAGCGGTCTAACTTGGTTTGAAGTCGCGGGATTACCAGTTCCCCCCCGAATGAGCGTTTATCCTCGTTCTTACAATTTGGGAGGAACTAATGAAGTGATGGTGGTGAACGCTTTTGGCGGGGATTTAACTCAGGCGATCGCCACTGCCCCCAGTAGAAATAGTAGAATTACGACGATCGCCAATAACTCCACATACCGAGTAAGTGCATCGCCAAACACTACTGCTGCCCCTGCTGCTGCCCCTACTGCTCCCCCTACACCTGCACCAAACACCACAGCTTTTCGCGGTGCAACAACTCTACCACCCCAACCTGCAACCCCAGCAGTCGAAGTTAGTTTTGCCGATGTACCGCAAAACCATTGGGCAAAAAGTTACATTGCTCAATTAGTAACTAGAAAAATTTTAGAAGGTTTTCCCGATGGTCTTTATCAACCAAACGCCCCAGTAACGAGAGCGGAATTAGCCTCAATTTTGCGAAAAGCTTTTAACCGAAATAAAATACGAAACGTTATCGCGTTTCAGGATGTACCGACTAACCATTGGGCTTATCCCGCTATCCGAGAAGCTTATGAAATGGGTTTTTTAGATACTAATACCAATCGAGTATTTAACCCAAACCAACAAGTTTCCCGTTTAGATGTGTTGGTTGCATTGGGACGGGGTTTAAGATATCCGACCAACGGTTCTACCAACACCATTTTACGAGTATACCGGGATGCTTCCGCAATTCCCAATAGCGATCGCGATCTGATTGCTGCCCTCACAGAACGAGATATGGTAGTAAGTTATCCCAACGTGCGATATCTTTATCCCGCCAGAACCGCCACCAGAGCAGAAGTAGCTGCCTTAATTTACCGCGCTTTAGTCAGCACCGGACAAGCCGAAGATATCGTTTCACCCTACGTAGTAGTAGTCGCATCGCCTACCAGTTATTTAAACATCCAAGAACAACCCCGCCCTCAACAAACACCAGCCACTCGTCCTCGTTCTTCCTCCGCCAGAGCAAACTCAAGACGCTAGATGAAAGGAGGCAGAAAGCAAAAAGGAACACAATGTTAGCTAAGCTTAATTTTAGTAACAGATAAAAGTTCTAACCTTATTCAACCAACTTTCTACCTCCTTTCTTCCCCTGAACTCTCACGCTTTCAGATCAAAAGAAAGTTAACCCAGATTTAATATATAGCTATCCTATTTGAGTAATTAACCCCACCCTAGCCCTCCCCTTACCAAGGGGAGGGTTGGGACTTCGTAGGGGCGAAGCATTCGGGCGACAAATTATCGGTTCAAAGCCTAGATTTTCTGTCCGAATGCTTCGCCCCCCTACTATAGATGCTTTTTGCTTCCAAGTTAAGATAATTGTTGCTTGAGTTGTTGTAAATGTTCTGGACTCAAAGTTACTTTTACTTCTAATTTCTGTTGAGCATCCCTAAATATTAAAAAATGATTCCCGTCTTTTTCTTTAAATTCAAATTGACTATTAGTTATTTCGATTTTTTGATAAATAACTTCCGGTAAGCCAATCTGAATCACCACTTCCTTTTGCGACTGGGGATACACGTACAAATATTGATGCAAATGATCTAATTCTAATTTTTGGGGTGTCGTGCTACGCTCCTGCTGAGAATCTGGTTTTTGCCAATAAAGCGTAATTCCCCGAATCTGCGGATTTCCGACCCTAAATACTTCATCAAATCTTTGAGAATCCCAATCAATTTCCTTAACATCTGCCGTCGGAGGAATTAATCGCTGTTTCCAGCTAATTTGTTTGTTATTTAAATTAGCAAACCATTGTTGAATCAAAGCGAAATTACTAGCATTTTCTGGATTAAAGCTTCCTTGTTGCCAAACGATAGTGAATGCCATAATACTATATCCAAATTTATGATATGTTACAAATTGCTATCTGGGATTTTAGCTTACTTTATTAGGAATTTTGCTTACTATATTAAATATAGCGAATTTACAACAGATTCCAGTTACGTGAAGTATTAGATAGAAACCGGGTTTCTGTTAGCAGGTATGCGTACCTCATTTCTTTTCGCAATCGCCAAAGCGGTTAAAACGTTCTTATTTACTTCAACCTTTGCTTTAATACCTTTCTTACCCTAGCTCATATTTACTCGCCATATCTGCGTTTATTTTCTTACATCTGCGGTAAAATAAAACCTATGATTTCCCCCAGCAATTTTGACCGTAACTATCACCATAACCAAATTTATAACCATTAATTAAATAAAAGGTAACTTCAACAATTGAACGAAGCCAATTTATTTCGATTCTTCTAACTTCTAATACTTTAAAAATACTGCTCAAAAGTATAGTAACCTTGGTATTCATATAATTTTATATTAACGATCGCTTCGCCAATTTATCAACAACAAATTACCAATCAAAAATCCCAAAGCCAAACCAGAATTATGGCCGATAATACTCACTTGGGGAGTAGTCAAATCGAAAATAACTTGCAGCAATATAATAAACAGAATACTTCGCAACCGTTGAGCAGCAACGCGAGATTTATCTCGCCGCCAACCCCACAGCATAATAGCTCCCATCACCCCAACCATACCCATAATCGCGCCCGATGCACCTACAGTGATTTGCTCCATTGCACTTTCCGTTTGCAATGTTCTAGCGACAACAGCAATCACGAACATCGATCCCATTCCACTTACAAAATAGGATACTAAATACCGCCAAACACCCAAACTAAGCTCTACAAAAGAACCCAGCGCATAAAGACCGACCATATTCATGGTTAAATGCAAAACGCCAAAATGTAAAAAAGTGGCATTTAAGATTCGCCACCATTCGCCATTCCAAAAAATTGCCGGAACTAATGCGCCTAAACGTTTTAAAGTTTCTATATTTTCGCTACCTCCTAATCGAATTTCCAACAAAAATACTAATATGTTAATACCTATTAGGATTAAGGTAGCACGGGGTTTCTTACCACTTAAAGTAACTGCATTTCCATATTGTCCTTCTTGCTTTAGATCGACAGCAACCCGCTCGAGAATTTTTTTAGTTGAGCGAGTAAGAACTTCTGCGGAAATCACCGGAGGCTCGGATAATCGTTGTTCGATCGCATTTGTGAAAGTAACATCATTCCCATCAGACAAAGCTAACAATTGTTCCCGTCCCAACATTTGATTACCCGCTGCCATTTCCGCCGTCGCCAACCAAAATCTGCGACTACTTTCGGGAAACATCCCTAAAGGGCCATACATTAATTTTCGTAACTCTTCAACTTGACCGCCAAACGCCAAAACAAACATTCTGATCGTGTTCAAAGTCGCCATATCTCCAATTTTTTCCAGAAAAGGTTCAAATCGTTGAAATTCATAAAGCAAACCATTTAAATCTCCTGTTTCCCCTAAAGACCGCAAATAATATGAAACTAAAGTCGTATCTTTAAATAAAGCTTTTTCTGGCACGTAAGCGTGTACCCACAACAGCAATTCTTCCCAGCGAGAACTCATCCGATATAATAAAAGAGTCGCATTGCGACCGACCGGAGTATTATTAGTTTGATAGCGATTTAAAATTTGGAAAGCTTCTGTTATTTCCCCTCGCTGCCCCATTTCTAAAGCCCGTAATATTTCTGGTTGTTGTAACCAACCATCAGCAGGATGCAACCACCGCAAACTTTTCATTAGTTTACGCGCTTCACCGTAACGCCCGTGAGAAATTAGTTGAGTAGCTTTCCGCATTCCCATTAAAGGTACTAAGATAAAAATTCCCCATAAAGCGCCACCAACTAAACCAGCTATACTGCCATTTACAAATATCGTCCATATTGTTACTGCCACAATTAATCCAGTAACTATTACCCAACCGCGTATTTGGCTAAAGGGAAGACGAATTAGCCAAATCACCATTAAGATGCACCAAAAGATAATAACCCAAAGCAGAAAGTAATTTAAATCCATTGAATGATAGAGAGGGATGAAGTATGAAGGATGAAGGATGAAGGATGAAGTAAAAAGTTAAAAGAACATTATGCTTGACTTTTTACTTTTGACTTCTCCTCATTCCTTCATTACAAAACGTTCTAACTACTGATATCGAAAGTTCGTACTAAAAAAGCCCACTTATCTGCTGCTTCTTCGATAATTTTAGCGGTAGGTTTGCCAGCACCGTGTCCCGCCTTCGTTTCAATGCGGATTAAAACAGGTTGTTCGCCTTCATGCGCTTCTTGCAAAGCAGCGGCAAATTTGAAACTATGGGCTGGTACTACCCGATCGTCGCGATCGGCTGTTGTAATTAAAGTAGCTGGATAAGCGGTATCAGCTTTCAGGTTATGCAGTGGAGAATAACCATAAAGCGCTTCAAACTCCTCAGGGTTTTCTGGCGAACCATATTCGGAACACCACGCCCAACCGATCGTAAACTTATGGAAGCGCAACATATCCATTACGCCGACTGCCGGTAGCGCCGCCCCAAACAAATCGGGGCGTTGCGTCATGCAAGCGCCCACCAATAGTCCGCCGTTGCTGCCACCTGCGATCGCCAATTTAGCCGACGAAGTATACTTGTTAGCAATCAACCACTCCGCCGCCGCGATAAAATCATCGAACACGTTCTGTTTGTTCAGCTTAGTTCCTGCTTGATGCCAATCCTCCCCATATTCTCCTCCACCGCGCAGATTCGCCACAGCTAAAATTCCCCCCAACTCCAGCCACACCAATTGACTAACCGAAAAACTGGGAGTCAGAGAAACATTAAAACCACCATAACCATAAAGATAAGTAGGATTATTACCATCTAATTGCAAACCCTTTTTGCGAACGATAAACATCGGGATTTGCGTACCATCTTTACTAGGGTAAAAAACCTGCTTTGTTTCGTAATCATCCGGATTAAAATCAACCTTTGGTTGACGGAAAACCGTGCTTTTGTCCGTTACCATATCGTAATGGTAAATCGTGGCTGGAGTAGTGAAACTCGTAAAACTATAAAAAGTTTCCTTATCGTATCGCTTGCCATTAAATCCCCCCGCCGAACCTATTCCCGGTAACGCTACTTCTCTGACAAATGTACCGTCGAGTTCAAATATTTTGATTTGGGTGCGGGCATCTTTTAAGTAATCAGCAATGAACTGATTATTTAACAATCCCACTGCTTCTAAAACTTCTTCCGCTGGGGGAATTACTTCTTGCCAATTATCAGGAGATGGATTATTAATATCAATGGCAATAATCCGACCTTTCGGTGCACCCAAATCGGTGCGAATCCAAAAAATACTACCATCATTATCAATAAAGCTATAACTAGCTTCAAACTCGTTAATTAATTCCACTACTTCCGAATCGGCATTAGTTAAATCCTTATAAAAAAGTAGATTTTTCGGGTCGGTTCCCCGCCAAACCGAAATAATCAAATACTTACCATCTTCGGTAACGCTAGCGCTGAATCCCCATTCCTTTTGATCCGGTCGATGATAAATTAAAATATCTTCAGACTGGGGCTTTCCTAATTGGTGATAGTAAAGTTTCTGGAAATAATTAACGTCTTCAAATTTAGTTTGTTCGTTCGGTTCGTCGTAGCGGCTATAGAAAAAACCTCGATTGTCGTGAGTCCAAGATGCGCCAGAAAACTTAATCCAATTCAAACGATCGGAAATGTCTTCACTTGTTTCCACATCTCGCACTTTCCATTCTTGCCAATCAGACCCAGAAGTAGATAAACCATAAGCCATCAGGTTACCATCTTCACTAATGGCGATTCCCGATAAAGCAACCGTACCGTCTTCCGAAAGCACATTCGGATCGAGCAGCAGTTTTGGTTCGCCATCTAGCGAAGTTAAAGTATAGAGTACGCTTTGGTTTTGCAAACCATCGTTTTTAAAGTAAAAATAGCGATCGCCTTGCTTGAAGGGAATGCTAAATTTTTCATAATCCCAAAGTTGGGTGAGACGCTGCTTAATTTTTTCTCGGACTGGGATTTCGTTGAGATATTCAAAAGTAACTTGATTTTGCGCTTCCACCCAAGCTTTTGTCTCGTCGGATTCGGGATCTTCCAACCAGCGATAAGGGTCAGCTACCTTTTTACCGTGATATTCATCAATTTGGTCAACTTTCTGGCTTTTCGGGTATTTGAGGGATTTATCTGAATAGGGCATGGCAGAGAATTCTAGGTAACTTTTTCTAGTCTATTCCCTGACATAGCAAAGAGAGAGGGGGGGATG
>DATNQN010000045.1 GCA_036703985.1 Leptolyngbyaceae cyanobacterium | reverse complement strand
GGAATCTCTAGATTTATTTAGTGAACAAACTGCTAAATTAATGTCTTTAAGTCCTCATAAATTACCTTATTATCAACGAGGTCGTCGCGCCGAAACGCTTATCCAATCTACCTTTGAGCTATAGTTGTCGCCCCGTCAGCATCAGGTGTAAACAATCCCAACACCTCTCCCACCTCAATACTAGAGCGAGCTAACCGCAAACATAACTCCTCTGTAGCACGACGCAAAACAGGAGGGAAAAATCGATAGTCAGTTGGCCCTTCAGCAAACAAAGCCAGCCCCAAATAGCGCATCTGTTAGTTCTCCCGGTCAACGCTACTTAGATACCGTTCCACCTCGAAGCGACTGACATACTCTTGCTTCCCATTAGAAGTAGCTACGGGTCGAATTCGAGTTTTCCGACTCACAGAACCAACTTCGGGGTTCACAACACTAACTAAATCAGCAAACATCGCCTCTCCCTCCTCCAAACAGGAGAGAACCACTGGCGAGTGGCTGTTAAGCAACATCTGAAAAAACGGTTCCCCCTCATCCACTTCCAAAGAAGAGAGAGTAGTTACCCCCTCCCGCAACCTTTGAATTAGTGTCATCAACCGAGAAGGGTGAACTCCGTTTTCCGGTTCCTCAAAACAAACCAACCCGCGATGCTCTGGGTCATGTAAGATTGTCAGCAAAGCTAGAACGCGCAACGTACCGTCGGAGACAACACGAGAACTAAAAGGTGGTTGATGAGCGTAGCCAATCTCAATCCGATACTCCCGGTCTTTCTCATCTTCCTCTACAATTACATCTACTACACCGGGAATCAGAGAAGCTAAATCAGCAGCAATATCTGCAATAACTCCTTTTGGCTGGCTTAAAGTAGCTGTTTGAGCTTGAATCCTAGCCAGCACTGTAGCTAAATTTGCGCCATCTGGTTCTAGTTCCAGAGCCGCAGTAGTAGCACTCGGTTGTTGTAACTGTCTGGGGTCGAGTTGAAGAAAACGCATCGCGACCATTTCTTCTCGAATGGCAAACAAATGGGGAAATTCCGCACTGGTAATGGAAGAAAGAACGGTGGCTTCTGCATTTGTGGCTGAGTGCGTGCGACCTGCCTGATTATCATCTGGCAGAATTTGAAAACGGCGCACCCCTTCCCCTTCTACCGTAGTTAACCAAGGTGTGGAGCGAGAATACTTGAAAAATGCCTCTTTAAATTGAGAGGAAGGCTCTTGTCCTAATGGTTGCCATCGGTCATTTTCGGGCTCAATAGGTAAAGCTGCTTCTTTAAGTACAATAAGTCGTTCCAACCCCCGTTCATCTTGCCGTAATTCAATCTCAACTTCGTAACGCACCCTTGAATGAGAAATTTCCATCGTATCACCCCAAGGATCGCTGACTTCTTTGGAGAGAAGTAACTCAACGGCAAAAGACATTCTAGTACCTCTTGTACCATCAGCTTGTCGCCTAAATAACTCAACAGCTTCACCGCGCAAATTTTTTACTGCGTCGCGTAGGTTATTTCCTGCTATCTGGGAAAGAAATCGCAGTGCATCGAAGAGGTTGGATTTACCCGCAGCATTTGGCCCTAATATCACCCCGAAAGGAGATAAAGAAAGCGTAAAGTTCTCGAAGGTTTTGAAACCGTTAATCTCTATTCGGGTTAACATTTTCTACCCATCTTGCTATAACTCAGAAAATAATTTCTACTGATTCAACATCTCATCAATCTCTGACAGCTTTTGCTGTAAAACTTGTCGTAACTGTGCCAATTGTTCGGGACTAGTTGAACCTATCACCGATTTCGACAATTTTTCAACCCCCTTTACTATAGCCGTTACTTCTTTCGATTCAGAAACCTCTGGCTTAACATACTTAGCTTTAATCTTTGCCACCAACTCCCGCGTCTTCGGCACCGTTAAATCTTGTTCGATAACTCGATTAGTTACTTCAATCCTTTCCTTCGTAGCTTGACGTTCCGATGTCTTTAAAGTTTTAGCAGATATAACCGTTAAAGCTAAAGCGTGCGCTCCTTTTAATCCTCGTTCGCGAATAGCTGCTTTTAAATCCTTTGGCAGAGATAACATTGGCATCAAGTTAGCTCTTACCGATGCTGGATTTAAAGCCAAATCCAATAATGCTAAAAGTATTTTTTCTTCATTTTCACTAACTCCCAAAGATTTTACACCTTGCACCTGTGCCTCTGTGGTGGCAGTCACCAACGCCGTCAATTGATTAGCCTCGCCAGAACGTTCCAACCGTCGTAACACCGTAGATAATATAGTTGGAATTTCTGACGCTTCTACTTCAGTAGAAGTAGTTAGTTCTTTGATAATAGCTTCAGCTTTATCCAAAGAATTGAGGTCTTCGTGGTGGATAAACGTTAACAAAGCTTTGCGGTGCAAATCTTCTGGCATCAATGCCTTCACAGCACGCAAGGTTTTCCACCCTAGTAGTTTGGCCGCTGACCAGCGCCGCTGTCCATCCCATAACAAATAGCGTTCGCCTTGTGCTATTACAATTATTGGTGCAATTTGCCCGTCTTTTTCCATACTACGAGCAATTGTTTGAATACTTTCAGCAGTGATTGTCTGACGAGGTTGATATAAATTAGGCTCGATCGCATCTACAGCTATTTCCAGTTCCCCTTCCTCGGCTAGCAATTGTTTCCTTAACTCTTCGATTTGCTGCTCTAGTTCTGGAGATTGAGAGCTTCTTAGTCTTTCTACTTCTGCTTGTAATTCAGCAATTCGTTGTGCTTGGTCAGTTGCTTGAATTGCGCTAGTAAAACGTTCGCTGATTTTGGGAAGCTTTGCCATTATAGTTTTCCTTTCCTTACTAAAGTAACGATATCGTCAGCAATGGTTTTGAAATCCTTACAAGCGGGATGTGCTGGTCGATATTTTTGTATGGGTAAGCCATTGGCAGAAGCATTCTTAAATTCGGATGAATCTCGAATTTGAGGATATAGTTTTACTCTTAGTTGTTCGGCTACTTCTGGTAATTGCTGTAAATACTGACGGTGGATGGCACGAGTATTGTCATACAAACTGGGTATTAGCCCTAAAATTGGCGGGTGAGGGTCGAGCATTAAATCGTCAGCAATTCCAATCAGCCATTCTACCAAGTCAGCTACTCCCGAAACCGATTTCATCTCTAATTGAATGGGAACTAACAGTCCCGTACTAGCGGCAATGGCATTTTCACAGATTATTCCGATTGTGGCAGGACAATCCAGGATAATTACATCGTGACGTAAAGGATGGCTTTTTAAGCGGTCTGCCAAAACATATTCACCCCGACGACGAATCACTAAGTCATTCGCTATTTGTGCCATGCTCGGATGACCCTGGCAAACTTCGATGTCGGGATTTGACCAAGCGGGAACTAATGGCCAATTGCCGTCAAAGTCTTTTTCGAGAACTCGCACTACGGAATTTTCTGCTTCCGCTGAAGGTAAACCGCAGAATACATCTAATGCTCGTTGGGGGTCGAGGTCGATTAATGCTACTGTCTGACCTCGCTTGCATATCTCGTAAGCCAGATGGACGGCTAGGGTTGTTTTGCCTACTCCACCTGCATTCGCTAAAATTCCAATGACAATTTTTTGTTTCGGCATAAGTTTGGTTGCGCTGTCGAATTTTAATATACGACAGTTTGGACACTCTGTTATTGTCGGATTTTAAAGAGATGCGATCTCTCTTCATCAATTGTCGAATTTTAAAATCCGACGATCGCACGTCCTTATGATGGATTTCTCATTCACTTTTAGGTTGAAGGAAATACTCGTGCTACCAACCAAATTATTTCAAGGAATTGGTACTAGATATAATCCGCAAAAACTATCGTTTAGTAAGTTCCGTGAAAGCTTTTATTACCCAGTTAGTTCATTTCCTAATTGCAAAAGATAACTTACTGTAAGCTTCCGGCTTTAAAATAGTAGCCGACAATGCGGTTGAAATTATTAGCATGACCGATTTTGATACAACCCCCGCCAGCAGTTACCAGCAACTAGCCCAAGCATACCGTCATAGCTCGATCGTAGAGCAAAAAATTATCCAATTATTCTCCGTAATCTACGAACCAATCAGCAGAACCTTATTTCTAGACTGTTTAAACTACATCGGTGTCCGCCACGAAGATGGCAAAACTTTTACCAACCTCACCCTCAAACCTTACATTGATAAATTATTAGCAACTAACCTATTAATTCAGGAAAGCGGACAAGGGCCACAATGTCATCCTTTATTAACAGAGATAGCAACCCGGGATGCAGCAGTAAAAACTGGATGGTTTGAAACACTAGCCGCCACAGTCCAAGAAAAGCTACCAATAATGTTACATTACACCAACGGCCCTCGATATTTCCACAACCAACGTCAATTGTTTCGAGAAATCCGTATCGGTATTTATCGCCAAAACCTTAGCTCGATAAATCAAATTCTAGAAGAATATCACAAATATTCTAATAAGAAAGACAAAATATCTCTAGACCAAATTTTCGATCAAGTTTGCAATCGCCCGTTTGACGCAGATTGGTTTCGTACTCTGCCACTTGAATTGTATGAAAGTGCCATATCTAGCATTCTCCTAAATTCAGCATTGAAATGTCGTCCTGCCCAAGAAGCATTTGCATTACTAAAAGCAGAATGCGCTATTCCAAGCGGACATGGATCGGATTATCTACAAATGCTTTTGGCTGAACAACTGTTGTTGAGAGGTTGTATAGAAGAAGCACAACAAACGCTAGAACGAATATCTGATAACTCACAAGGAAATGCCGTTGCACTTTGGGGTTGGTTGTACTTTTTATCCGGTGAAAACGAACAAGCCATCAATACTTATACAACAGCACTAAAAGCTCTCAAAAAAGCTAAGAGCAAAACAAAGATATACTTCAATACTATAGCCGGAATATTTTTTATCTTGGCATTGTTAAAAGACGGTTCCTCCGAACGCTTACGAGAAGCAGAAGAATATACTAATTTCATAGCCCGTCAATCTTTTGACCATTGGCTGAAATCTACTTATGCGCTACTGCAAATCTTACTGCAAGTCCAACTAGGTAACATCGCCCAAAAACAATCTATTATCAACGCTTATATTCCTTCTATTGCAGAAGCTACCAGTTTAGAAACACTGTTTTGTTATCTATGTTTCTACTGGGTGGATGCGGATAAGGCAAAAAAGCGTTTACCCAAGTCAGTAGAATATTTATATCAGCAAGCCTTCATATCTGGTTATCGCTGGCTGGCAATAGAAAGTGGCGAACTCCTATTACGCTTCAAATTCCGCACTATTTACCAGTTACAGATACAAACACTACTCGCTGACAACCATATCCAGAGTATAGTAGACCTGATTCATCCCCAAGAACCTTGGGAACTTTGCTTAAATGCCCTTGCTAATCTCCAAAAAGAACCACTCGCACCTATTAAAAGTGAAACAGAACAACGTTTAGCATGGTTCGTTACCTTTTATCCCAGCCAATGTCTCTTGCAACCACGCGAACAAAAACTAAGTAAAGGTGGATGGGGTAAAGGTCGCCTGCTTTCTCTTAAATGCTTAAGCAATAATTTGGGCGAATTTGATTATTTTACACCTCAAGATATTCGGGTTTGTGGTTATATTGAAACCTACAATGATGCTAGCTATGGATATTACGGTAAAACTGATTATCGATTCAACCACAAAGCTATTTGTGCATTAGTTGGACACCCTTTGGTTTTTTGGGAAGATGCACCTACCACTCGCGTAGAAATCGTCAAGGGAGAACCAGAATTAATCGTTAAAAAAGTAAAGAAAGACCGCATTACTTTGGAAATTTCTCCTAAAGTATCATCAACCCAAGATTTTCTGGCAATTAAAGAAACCCCAACCCGCATCAAAATAATAGAAATTACTCCCGAACACCAACGCATCATCGATATTATCGGACAACAAAATCGGTTAGAAGTGCCTGCAATAGCCCAAGAACGAGTATTAGCTGCCATCAAAGCTGTTTCTAGCATTGTTACGGTACATTCCGATATTGGCGGAGGACTTTTAGTAGCGGAAGAAGTACCAGCCCAGACAATTCCTCACATCCATCTTTTACCTGCGGGTATTGGCTTAAAAGTAGCATTATTATCTCGTCCTTTTGCCCAAGGTGGTTCTTACTATCGTCCGGGGACAGGAGGTGAAACCGTTATTGCCGAGATTGATGGGAAGAGATTGCAAACTAAGCGTAATCTACAGAAAGAAAAGCAACTTGCTGATGCTGTAATTACTGCTTGTCCAACTTTGACTCGAATGGAAGAAGAAGACGGTGAATGGTTAATAGAAGACTCAGAAAACTGCTTGGAACTGTTACTAGAACTGCAAGCATTGGGAGACAAAGTGGTGCTGGAATGGCCAGAAGGAGAAAAGCTGCGTATTAACCCGCATTTCTCACAAAATTTGCGATCGCCAACCACAAAACCATTACTGGATAAGGGTTTTAGCGTGCAAACAACCAGTTTCCACATCCAACAGTGTGTGAACTGGTATCAATTCAAAATTATTAGGAATTAGAAGTGTAAGAAATGAAAAATTAACCACGATTTTTCGATGACAATTAAAGTTATTAATTATCAATTATCGGATGAATAAATCTGCTATAATTGAAGAGTTAAAAAGCTAATGTTACTCAGTTTATGACTTCCAATCCTCGAAAAAAAGCTTGTAAAGAATTCAATTTAGGAAAAGTTAAAGGAAAAGAAATCATCGCTAATTTTTCGGGAGGGAGAATCACCTCAAATGCCGGAATTATTTTAATAGCTGAATTAGATAAAAGATTAAAAATTAGCCAGCAATTCGCTGATTGTTTTCAAGATTATAGAAATTCGTCTTATATAGATTATTCAGTTGAGCAATTAGTCACCCAAAGAATTTATGGACTCATATTAGGTTATGAAGATGTCAATGACCACGACAAATTACGTGATGATGCAGCTTTAGCTATCGCCTTAGAAAAACTTGATAAATTAGAATCAAATCAAAGAAGTTTGGCGGGAAAAAGTACAATTAATCGATTAGAGTATTGTCCCGAAACTATCCTCAATCAAGAAAATAGTCGTTATCATCGGATTGAACATGACCCCAAAAAGATAGAAAACCTTTTTGTTGACATCTTTTTACAGTCTTATCAAAAGCCTCCTTCTCAAATTATTTTGGACATGGATGTTACAGACGATCGAGTACATGGCAATCAGGAAGGAGCTTTTTTCAATACTTATTATCAAGGAGTTTGTTACGCTCCTTTATATATTTTTTGTGGACATCATTTATTGGTAGCCAAGCTGCGTCCATCTAATGTAGACCCAGCAGAAGGAGCATTAGAAGAATTACAAAGAGTGATTGGATTAATTAGAAAAGAATGGCCAACTACTCAGATTCTAGTGCGGGGCGATAGCGCTTATGCGCGAGAAGAAATCTTTAATTTCTGCGAAGAACAAAAAGGCGTTGAATATGCGATAGCTATGGCGACTAATCGCCAATTAAAGTTAAGAGCTAATCAAACGATTGAGAAAGCTAAAAATGAATATTCTAGAAAACTTGAACCGATTGTTGAATTGATGGAAAGCCTTTTTGAGAAAAATGAAGATTTAGAAGTAGTCAGAGCGTTAGTTCCTAGTTCAACTTGGTATCGTTCTTTATGTTATCAAACCGAAAAATCATGGAGTCGTCTTAGAAGAGTTGTGACGAAAGTTTGTTATGGGAGTGAAGGC
>DATNQN010000044.1 GCA_036703985.1 Leptolyngbyaceae cyanobacterium | reverse complement strand
GATGGGAAGGAAAACAACCCCTAAAAATTCTCTGTGGTGGTGAAGCATTATCGAGAGAATTAGCCAATCAATTACTCGCCAGATGCGATGCTTTGTGGAATGTTTATGGCCCTACTGAAACTACTATTTGGTCGGCTGCTTATCAAGTAGAATTAGGTGAAAATGCGATAGTGCATCCGCACCGCTACGCGATCGCAATTGGTCGCCCGATCGCAAAAACAGAATTCTATATTTTAGACGAATATTTACAACCTGTACCAATTGGAATACCCGGCGAATTGCACATCAGCGGCGATAATTTAGCGAGAGGTTATTGGCAACGTCCCGATTTAACTACCCAAAAATTTATTCCCAATCCTTTTAGTAATAAACACGGAACGCGATTATATAAAACCGGAGATTTGGCCTGTTATTTACCTGATGGTAATATTGAATTTTTAGGACGGATTGACTATCAAGTTAAAATTCGAGGTTTCCGTATTGAATTAGGAGAAATTGAAGCAATTTTAGACCAGCATCCTGAAGTAAAACAGACGGTTGTAGTAGCGCGTCAAGATGAATTTGAGGATAAACGTTTGGTTGCTTATGTAGTTGCTGGTGGGGATGCGATCGCAACTTGTCAACTGCGAGAATATTTGCAACAAAAACTACCTGAATACATGGTGCCATCTGCGATCGTGTTGATGGATGCGTTTCCCCTCACACCTAACGGTAAAATCGATCGGCGAACCCTTCCCGCACCCAATTTTTCACCCACTGAATTAGATGATAATTTTGCTCCTCCTACCACTCCAATTCAGGAGTTATTATCTGGAATTTGGCAGCAAATTTTAGGAATTGAAAAAATCGGTATTCACGATAACTTTTTCACATTAGGCGGACATTCTTTACTAGCAACTCAAGTTATTTCCCAAGTAAAGAAAGCATTTCAAATTGAATTACCTTTGCGGCGTTTGTTTGAATCTCCCACAATAGCTAGTTTCGCACAACTTGTAGAACAGGCAATTAAAAAGGGATCTGAACTAATATCGCCACCCATTGAACGAGTTTCGCGCGATCGAGTATTACCCCTCTCATTTTCACAACAAAGACTTTGGTTTCTCCATCAACTAGAACCCAATTCTGCTGCCTACAATGGCGCAACTGTAGTGCAATTAAAAGGAACCCTTGATGTAACAGCACTAGAGAAAAGTCTCAACGAAATTATCCGGCGACATGAAGTTTTGCGGACGTACTTCTCAGTGGTGGAAGGGCAACCAGTTCAGGAAATTATGCCGGATTTGAACGTGGATTTGGCGATCGCAAACCTGGAAAATTTATCTGCAAAAGAACGAGAACAAACAATCCAACAAATTATTAAAGAAAACGCTCAACAGCCATTTGACTTATCAAAAACGCCCTTAATACGGTTTGCTTTATTGCGATTAAAAGCAGATGAGCATATTTTATTATTGACTTTACATCACATCATTTCTGATGCGTGGTCAGCAGGGATATTTATTAAGGAAATATGGCAATTTTATGCAGCATTTTCCACTGGAAAAAATCCGTCGTTGCCAGAACTTACTATTCAATATGCCGATTTTGCAATATGGCAGCAACAATGGTTGCAAGGAGAAATTTTAGATAGTCAATTAAATTACTGGAAACAGCAATTAAACGGAGCAAAAACAGTACTGGAATTACCCACGGATAAGCCGCGTTCTCTCTCCCCAACTTCCCTTGGCAATAAGTATTCTTTTACTTTATCTCCCGAATTGTCTCAATCTCTCCAATCTTTGAGTCAGCGAGAAAGCGCTACTTTATTTATGACCTTAATGGCGGCTTTTAATACTTTGTTGTATCGCTATACAAGTCAAGATAATATTTTAGTTGGTTCTCCCATTGCTAACCGCAACCGCCATGAAACTGAAGAATTAATTGGCTTTTTTGCTAATACGTTAGTTTGGCGAACTAATCTTTCTAATAATCCCAGTTTTAGAGAGTTAATCCAACAAGTGCGAGAATTTTCCCTTAGTGCTTACGCTCATCAAGACTTGCCTTTTGAAAAGTTAGTAGCTGAACTCCAGCCAGAACGACATTTAACTCATTCACCTTTATTTCAAGTTTGGTTTGTCTTGCAAAATACTCCGATGCCAACTTTGGAATTAGAGGGAATAAAGTTAAGTTTGTTAGAAGTTGGAAGCGGTATGGTGCGCCACGATCTAAAACTGGAAGTTGCTAATGTTGAAGCTGGATTAGAATGCTTTTTTGAATACAAAACTGATTTATTTGCAGCAGCTTCGATCGAGCTTATGGCGAAATTATTTGAAACTCTGCTTATCTCAGTTGTCAAACAACCCGATCGCAAATTAAATGAGTTATTAGAAATTTTGAATCTGGTTGAAAAAGAACAGGCAATAGTTAAGCAGCAAGAGTTCAAACAATCGCGCCGTCAGAGGTTGGGTAGTATTGAGCGTAAGTCGATTAGTAGCATGGGTTTAAGGAACGCAGATTAAAACAGATAAACGCAGATAAACGCAGATAATTAATTTGAAAGGCGAGCGAAAATGAAGCTAAATACGATTAAAAGAAAAAGCATTAGCATTTCTCAAACTGAGTTAATTAAAACTGAGTTTTTGACACCGGAACAGCCGCTACCTCTGGTAGTTAAACCCGCGATAAATGGCATCAGTTTAATTGATTGGGTGGCTGGTAATCGAGACTGGATGGAAACTAATTTATTACAGTATGGTGGGTTGTTGTTTCGCGGTTTTAATGTTGGTAATTCAGTCGATCTAGAGCAGTTTATTCAAACCATTTCTGGAGAATTAATTGAATATTCTTATCGCTCTACTCCCCGCACTCAAGTAAGTGGTAAAATCTATACATCAACTGAATATCCGGCAGATCGATCGATTCCTTTACACAACGAAATGGCCTATTCTTTAAATTGGCCTTTGAAGATTTGGTTTTACTGCGTTCAGCCATCAGAAAAGGGCGGAGAAACCCCGATCGCGGATAGCCGAAAAGCTTTTAAGTTTCTCGATAACAAAATTAAAGAAAAATTTATTGAGAAGCAAGTAATGTATGTCCGAAACTATGGGGAAGGACTAGATTTACAATGGGAAAATGTTTTTCAAACAACCGATAAATTAGAGGTGGAAACCTATTGTAAAAATGTCGGAATTGAGTTTGAATGGAGAGAGAAAAATCGTTTAAGAACTCGTCAAGTTTGCCAAGCGATCGCAATTCATCCCAAAACCAATGAAACAGTCTGGTTTAATCAGGCTCATTTGTTCCATGTATCGAGTTTAGATGCAGAAGTTCGAGAATCTTTACTGTCAATTTTAAGGACGGAAGATTTACCCCGCAATGCTTTTTATGGTGATGGTTCGGAAATTGAACCATCTGTAATTGCGGAAATTAATGCAGTTTATCAGCAAGAATCGGTGATATTTCCTTGGCATAAAGGAGATATTTTGATGCTGGATAATATGTTGGTTGCTCATGGAAGAAAGCCTTTTTCAGGTAGTAGGAAGGTTTTGGTTGGGATGGCAGAACCTTTTTTTCAACCACAGATATCCACAGATAAACACAGATGAACACAGATGCAGATTTAGTATTGTTTGTTTATTGCATAGATTGATGATAGTTTTTAGTTAATTCTTGTAGAGGGAAAATGCAGAGTTTAACGATAGAGGGATTTCAAATTTCACCACAACAAAAGCGAGTTTGTTTGTTGCAGGAAGCTGAACATAACCAACCGTATCGGGTGACTGGTATGGTGGTTATTGAGGGAGAAGTCGATCGGGATATTTTGAAAACAGCTTGTCAAAAAGTTGTTGAAAAGTATGAAATATTACGGACGAATTTCCAGACTTTAAAAGGAATGACTATTCCGTTGCAAGTCGTTCGCGATCGCGCTTTCATTACTATTGATGAGCGAGATTTACCTACAAATGTTTCTCAATATTTAAACGAATTATCATTTGATTTAGAAAAGGGTTCTGTTTTATCAATTTCTTTGGTTAAAGTTGACAATAAAAAAGACTTTTTATTGATGGCAATGCCAGCAATTTGCGCTGATGCGGTATCGCTGCATAATTTGGTGCGCGAAATAGGGATTAGTTATACTAATTGTTTGCAAGGAAAAGAGTTTTCCGATCCACCTTTGCAATATGCAGATATAGCAGCATGGCAAAATGAACTGTTTGAAGAAGATGCGGAAACTCCGAAAGAATATTGGCGCAAACAAGATTTTTCTAAGTTGTTGGATGGTAAACTGCCTTACGAACAACATAGAGACAGTTTAGGTTTTAATCCGCAATTTATTGCTGTTGATTTAAATACAAATATTTTAGTTGGTCAAGATAATGCGAAAATTCGATCGCTATTAATGACTTGTTGGCAGATTCTACTTTGGCGGTTGACGGGACATTCGGAAGTTGCGATCGCAGTAAGATGCGATGGCAGAAATTATGAAGAACTAGAAACAACAATTGGTTTATTAGCCAAATATTTACCTGTTTATGTAAAACTTGATGCCAATGCTAAATTTAATGAAATTTGGCAGCAAATTGAACAAACTATAGAAGAAGTTGAGCAATGGCAAGAATCTTTTAATTGGGAAGAAGTTTTTCAATATCAGGACAAGGGACAACCAATATCTTTCTTTCCATTTAGTTTTGATTTTTTCAATCAACCGCATCACTATGTAACAGAAAGTATTTCTCTATCTATCCAAAAACAATATACTTGCATCGATCGATTTAAACTTAAACTAGTTTGTTTATATCAAAATAGTAGTTTGACAGCAGAATTGCACTATGATGCGAACTTATTTAATCGAGAAGATATCGAACGCTTGGCGGCGCAGTTTCAGACACTATTAGCTAGTGCAATTAATAACCCGGAAATTGCGATCGCAAAACTCGACATCCTCAGTCCCAGCGAACGCCAACAGTTATTAGTTGAATTTAACCAAACTCAAGCTGATTTTCCACCTTATTCATCAATTCATCAATGGTTTGAAGCACAAGCACAGCAAACACCAAATAATATTGCTGTTGTGTTTGAAAATCAATCTTTAACTTATCAAGAACTCGATACAAAAGCTAATCAACTCGCTAATCATCTAATCTCTTTGGGAGTTAAAGCTGAAGATATCGTTGCACTTTGCGTCGAGAGATCGATCGATCTAATCGTCGGAATCTTGGGTATTCTTAAAGCTGGCGGCGCATATTTACCCCTCGATCCAACTCTACCTTCAGAAGCATTAACCTTCAGAATACAAGATTCCCAAGCGTCTATTCTTATTACTCAAAAACACCTAATCAATAAACTTCCTCAACATCAAACACCAGTCGTTTGTATTGATAGCGATATCCATCTTTTCTCCTCTTCTTTTCCCATCTCTTCCCCTCAGAATTTGGTATATGTTATTTATACTTCCGGTTCTACAGGAAAACCGAAAGGTGTTGCTGTCGAACATCGACAATTACTTAACTATATAAATGGCATTATCAAACAAATTAATTTACCAAAAGGTAGCTGCTTTGCCACCATTTCTACTTTTGCTGCTGACTTAGGTAATACAGCTATTTTCGCCGCTTTATGTACGGGAGGATGTTTGCATATAATCTCCCAGGAACGCGCTACTAATTCAGAAGCACTCGCTGATTATTGTAGTCGTCATTCGATCGACTGTTTAAAAATCGTTCCTTCCCATTTAAATGCACTGTTAACTTATTCCCATCCAGAGCAAATTTTACCCAAAAAATGCTTAATTATCGGCGGTGAAGCTGCTAGTTGGAATTTAATCAATTTTGTACAAAAACACGCGCCAGAATGCCAAATAATTAACCATTATGGCCCCACTGAAACTACTGTTGGCGTTCTCACTTTTCCAGTTAATTCTCGTTTAAATTCTGACAAAGTTCCCCTTGGTCGTCCTCTGGCAAATACGCAAGTTTATTTACTGGATAGCTATCAGCAACCAGTCCCGATAGGTGTACCGGGTGAAATTTATATCGGCGGGGATAACGTTACCAGAGGTTACCTCAATCAACCAGAATTAACCGCCGAAAAATTTATAAAAGACAATTTTTCGATGTTAAACTCAAAACTTTATAAAACTGGAGATTTAGCAAGGTTTAGACCGGATGGCATATTAGAATTTTTAGGTCGAGTTGACGACCAAATTAAGTTACATGGTTTTCGGATTGAACTAGGAGAAATTGAAGCTACTATCCGCCAGCATTCTGAAGTGCGGGAGACGGTTGTTTTGTTACGGGAAGATGAACCAAGCGTTCAGCGTTTAGTAGCATACATCGTTTCACAGGTAGAAAACGATCGAGAAAAAACCCTTTCAGTTGATAATCTGCGGGATTTTGTCAGACAAAAATTGCCTGAATATATGGTTCCGGCAAACTTCGTATTTCTCAAAGCTTTACCGTTGACATCGAATGGGAAAATAGACCGCAAATCTTTACCAATTCCCGAACGGTTGCAACCAGAACTCAGGGGTGATTTTGTCCCGCCGCAAAATGAAGTGGAAAGTACGATCGCATCGATTTGGCAAGAGTTACTTCACGTTGAAAAAGTTGGTATTTATGACAATTTTTTCGATATTGGCGGACATTCATTGTTGCTGATTCAATTACATAGTAAATTGCGAGAAGCGTTTAATAAACCAATAGCAGTTAGCGATCTATTTAAACATCCCACAATTAACGCTCTGGCTAAATATATCAGTCAACAAGAAGATGCTCAAATTTCTGCGGTTTCTCAAAGTTCTGCCAGAGCAAATTTGCGAAAAGAATTAAGGCAAAAACAGTTGAGAAAAAAGCATTGAAAACTCTAATTAAAACTTAGTAAAAGAGGTAAAAATTTCAAAATGAATCATGACGAGATATTAGAAGATAGTAGTAAAATAGCGATCGTTGGCATGGTCGGTCGTTTCCCTGGCGCTAAAAATATTGAGCAATTTTGGCAGAACTTGCGAGATGGCGTGGAGTCTATTTCGTTCTTTTCAGAAGAAGAAATAGATGAAAGGATAGATAGAAACTTAATCAAAAATTCTAACTATGTTAAAGCTAATGGAACTTTAGCAGACATCGAATTATTTGATGCTAAATTTTTCGGATATTCCCCTAGAGAAGCGGAATTAATAGACCCGCAATCGCGATTATTTTTAGAATCGGCATGGGAAGCGCTAGAAAGTGCGGGTTACAATTCAGAAACTTATCCAGGTCGAATTGGAATTTATGCAGGTGCCAGCGTTAATACTTACTTTTTATTCAATTTATTTTCTAATCCCGATTTGGTTGCATCCGTTGGATTAGAACAACTGAAATTTGGCAATCAAGCAGATTTATTAACTACAAGAGTTGCTTACAAATTAAACTTAAAAGGTTCGGGAATCACCGTTCAAACTGCTTGTTCAACTTCATTAGTTGCGGTGCATTTAGCTTGCCAAAGTTTGCTATTAGGTGAATGCGACATGGCGCTGGCGGGTGGCGTTTCCATTTCTGTACCCCAAAAAGCAGGTTATTTATATCAAGAAGGGGGTATAGGCTCTCCTGACGGTCACTGTCGCGCTTTTGATGGTCAAGCGCAGGGAACAATTAGCGGTAGTGGAGTCGGAATTGTTGTTTTAAAAAGATTAGAAGATGCGATCGCAGATGGCGATTATATCCACGCCATTATTAAAGGTTCTGCTATTAACAATGATGGTTCTTTAAAAGTTGGATATACCGCGCCGAGTGTGGAAGGACAAGCAAATGCGATCGCAGAAGCACAAGCTATAGCAGGTATCGAACCCGAAAAAATTAGTTACATCGAAACACACGGTACGGGAACTGCATTAGGCGACCCCGTTGAAGTTGCTGCACTCACCCAAGCTTTTCGGATCAAAACTAATAAAAAAGGCTTTTGTGCTATCGGTTCAGTTAAAACTAATATCGGTCATTTAAATGCAGCAGCAGGAGTTACGGGTTTAATTAAAACTATTCTTGCTCTCAAAAATAAGCAAATTCCACCTAGTTTGCATTTCCAAAAACCTAACCCGCAAATTGATTTTGCAAACAGTCCTTTTTATGTTAACAATACCCTCTCGGAATGGAAAGCGCCCAGCCCCCGTTATGCGGGTGTTAGTTCTTTTGGAATTGGTGGTACAAATGCTCACGTTATCTTAGAAGAAGCACCCAATTTAGAAACTGGGCGCAAAGATTCAAGATTACAAAAAAGACAATATCAACTGTTAGTTTTATCTGCTAAAACTAATTCTGCATTAGAGACGGCAACCGGAAATTTAGCGGCTTATTTAAAGCAAAATCCAAATGTAAATTTGGCAGATGTGGCATATACTTTACAGGTTGGGCGTTGTGCTTTTGATTATCGCCGTGTTGTAGTCTGCCAAGATGTAAATGATGGCGTGCAAGCACTTTTATCTCTCGATCCGCAAAGAGTTTTTAAACAGTTTCATGAATCAGGGGAAGGTTCAATCGTTTTCATGTTCCCCGGACAAGGTTCTCAATATGTTGGGATGGGAAGAGAACTATATGAAACTGAATCAGTATTTCGAGAAGAAGTCGATCGCTGTTGCGAATTAATTCAACCAGTTTTAGGGTTGGATTTGCGATCGATTATTTATCCCAAAGAATCAGAAAATCAAACATTAGAAGATACCGCTTTAGTACAACCAGTTTTATTTGTAATTGAATATGCTTTAGCCAAATTATGGATATCTTGGGGCGTTTCTCCTGAAGCATTCATCGGTCATAGTATTGGCGAATATGTAGCGGCTTGTTTGGCTGGTGTTTTCTCCCTGGAAGATGCTTTAAAACTGGTAGCAATGCGAGGGAAATTAATGCAAACAATGCCTGGAGGTGCGATGTTGGCAGTTTCCTTACCCGCAAAAGATGTTGAGGAATTTTTGAGTGAGGAATTATCTTTAGCGGCGAGTAATAGTTCGGCTTTATGTGTAGTTTCCGGTACTTATGAAGCGATCGATAATTTAGAAGTTAAACTAACTTCTCAAGGAATTAATTGTCGCCGCTTGCATACTTCCCATGCTTTCCATTCGGCGATGATATCACCGATTTTAGAACCGTTTATCGAAATAGTAAAACAAGTCAAATTAAATCCGCCGCAACTTCCTTTTATTTCCAATGTTACAGGTAATTGGATTACCGAAAAAGAAGCGACAGATCCTCACTATTGGGCGAAACATTTGCGCCAAACTGTAAGATTTAGTGAAGGAATTTCTACATTACTCAAAGAACCAGGACAAGTGTTGTTAGAAGTTGGCCCAGGCAGAACATTAACTACCTTTGTCAAACGTCATTCCGAAGCAGCACAAGTAACAATAACATCAATGCGTCATCCTCAAGAAAATGACTCGGATGTAGCATTTTTACTCAAGGCTTTGGGTAAACTTTGGTTGGCAGGTATCAAAATAGATTGGTCTGGATTTTATAGCGGCGAAAAACGCTATAGATTACCGTTACCAACTTATCCATTTGAGCGACAACGTTATTGGATTGAGCCACAAAAACAATTGAAAAAGTCTGAATATGCTATTACTAAAAAATCAGATATTTCTGATTGGTTTTACATTCCTTCTTGGAAGCGTTCTTCCCTAACAGCGAAGAATAATTCGCCTGCATCGCGCTGGCTAATTTTTGTAGACGATCGCAATATCGGCACGCAAATTTCCCAAAAATTAGCGCTAACTGGGAATGAAGTAATTACAGTTAGCGTAACAGACAAATTTAGCCAACTTGGTGAGTTTGCTTATGGGATAAACCCCCAAAATCAAAATGATTATGAAGCTTTAATTCAACGCTTACAAAATGCGGGTAAGTTGCCAAGCAAAATCGTTCATTTATGGGACGTTAGTTCTGATACAAAAGAATTAAATACTGAATTCTTTAACCACTGCCAGAATTTAGGATTTTACAGCCTTTTATTTCTCACTCAAGCGCTGGGAAAACTTGATAGTAGCCAACCTTTAGAAATTGCGATCGTTACTAACAACGTTCAAGAAGTTATTGGAGATGAGCAAATTTGTCCCGAAAAAGTAACAGTATTAGGCATTAGTAAGGTAATTCCTCAAGAATACCCCCATATCACTTGCCGCAATATTGACATCGTTATTCCTGAAATAACAACCGAGCAACTTTTGGCAGAATTGACTGCTTCGCCTTCAGATTTAGTTGTTAGCTATAGAGGCAAATATCGCTGGGTACAAATTTACGATTCGATTCAATTAAATGCTACTTCTATTAACCAGACTCGTTTAAGAGAAAAAGGCGTTTATTTGATTACTGGTGGACTGGGAGGAATCGGGTTAGTATTAGCAGAATATTTAGCTAAAACTGTACAAGCAAAGTTAATTTTAATCGGTCGTTCTTATTGGCCAGAAAAAGCAGATTGGCAGCAATGGTTAGCTACTCACGACGAGCGAGATAGTACCAGTCAAAAAATTAAAAAGTTGCAAAAATTGGAGGCATTGGGGGCAGAGGTTTTAGTTATTAGTGCTGATGTTGGTAATTTAGAGCAAATGCAGAATGCGATCGCAACTTCTCTAGATCGCTTCGGTACAATTCATGGTGTCATTCATACCGCCGGAGTTAGATTATTTAACACGATTCAACAAAGCGATCGCGAACAGTGCGATCGACAATTTTATCCAAAAGTTCAAGGACTTTATGTATTAGAAACTCTCTTACAAAACAGAGAACTTGATTTTTGTATTGCTTACTCTTCTTTAGCTTCCATTCTCGGATTATTGGGTAAAGCTGCTTATCCCGCAGCCCATAATTTTATTGATGCTTTTGCACGTAAATATCCCCGTTGGACTAGCATTAATTGGGATAATTGGCAAACCGAATCGGAACTTTCACCTAACAAAACAAATGAATTAGTGATGACTTCTGAAGAAGGATTAGCAGCTTTCAAACGTATCTTATCTTCAGAAAGAATTCCACAAGTTATTGTGTCAACAGCCGATTTACAAACTCGGTTAAACCAATGGATTAATCATCAAAAACGTGCTAAATCAACAAAATTTTTCTCGTTTCATTCCCGACCAAACTTATCTAATACATACGTTGCACCAAGGAATCATGTTGAGCAAAGCTTAACTGATATTTGGCAACAATTATTAGGAATTGAACAAGTAGGAATTCACGATAATTTCTTTGAATTAGGCGGAGATTCTGTTCTTGGTATTCAGTTTATTGCTAGAGCAAATCAAGCGGGAATTCAATTAACTACCAGACAAGTTTTTACCCATCAAACGATCGCAGAACTAGCCGCGATCGCAAATACCAATTCCAGCAATCAAGCCGAACAAGGATTAGTTACTGGTTCCGTTCCCTTAACCCCGATTCAACATTGGTTTTTTGAACAAAATCAACCAGAATCACATCACTGGAATCAGGCAGTTTTACTAGAAACATTACAACTGCTCGATCCGATAATTTTAGAGCAAGCATTACAGCAATTGTTGTTACAACATGATGCCCTTCGCTTGCGCTTTACTTCCTCAGAAACGGGATGGCAACAAGTTAATTCTGGTCATGATGAAAAGCTGTTATTAATGCAGATAGATTTGTCAGGATTATCATTAAAAACGCAGCAAGAAGCCATAGAAACAAAGGCAAGCGAACTGCAAAATAACTTAAATTTATCAGCAGGGCTATTAATTCGAGTAGCTTTATTTAATTTAGGAAATACTCAACGTTTGTTGATTGTTATTCATCACCTTGCTGTTGATATTGCCTCTTGGCGAATTTTTATTGAAGACTTACAAACAGCTTATCAGCAGTTACAAAAGGGTGAAAAAATTCAGCTACCTCGAAAAACTACATCTTTTAAACAATGGGGGGAAAAATTACAAGAATATGCTCGATCGCAAACCATAACAAAAGATCTGAACTATTGGTTAAATCTTCCCACTCAAGTATCCCCCTTACCCCTAGACTATCCCAGTGGTACAAATACAGTTGCGTCGGCGCGTTTGGTGTCGGTAACTCTAAGTACGGCAGCAACTCAGATTTTATTGCAAGAAATACCAGCAGTTTATCGCACCCAAATTGATGATGTATTGCTAGCTGGTTTAGTGCAATCTGTTAATCGCGTGATGGGCATTTCTTCCTTATTAATTGATTTAGAAGGAAATGGAAGAGAAGCTAAGTTAGATGGAGTAAATTTATCTCGTACAGTGGGATGGTTTACAACAATTTACCCGGTTTTATTCAATTTAGAAAATGCAAAAAATTCGGGCGATATTTTATCAGTAATTAAAGAAGAAATTCGTCGGATTTCTCAAGAAGGAATCGGTTATGGTTTGGGGCGTTATTTGAGTCAGGATAATGCGATCGCATCTCAATTGCAATCTCTACCCCGACCCGAAATAATTTTCCTTTACTTGGGACAGTTAGACCAGAGTTTGCCTCAATCTGCCTTATTCCGGTTAACGCGAGAATCTTGTGGCCCAGAACGCAGTCTCCAAGGTATTCGCCCCCATTTGCTGCAAGTAACCGGATTTGTTACCCAAGGTCAACTGCAACTGGATTGGACTTACAGCGAGAACGTACATCGACGAGAAACGATTGAAAATTTAGCTCAAGGGTGTATTCAAGCGCTAGAAAAATTAATCGATCGTTCTCAATCTGCTAATGCAGTTAGCGTTACAGCATCCGACTTTTCTGCTAACAAAATCAGTCAAAAAGATTTGAGCAAATTACTAAATGTCGCCAGTAAAATGAATCGGAAGACAGGTCAATGAACGCAGAAAATCTAGAAGATATTTATGAACTTTCTCCCATGCAGCAAGGGTTATTATTTCACACCATTGCTGACCCTAATTCGGGAGTATATTTCGAGCAATTGAGCATCAAATTACAAGGTAATTTAAATATTACTGAGTTTCAAAAAGCTTGGCAAACTGTTGTAAATCGTCACCCAATTTTACGCACTGCTTTTTATTGGGAAGAGTTAGAACAGCCTTATCAAGTCGTATATCGACAAGTGGAGTTAGCGATCGCGCAACATGACTGGCGAAAACTCTCCACCGAAGAACAAGAACAACGATTAAAAATGTTCTTAAAAAGCAATCGAGAACAGGGTTTCGACCTTTCCCAAGCGCCTCTTTTGCGGTTGGCTTTACTGCAAATTGCTGATGATGCGTATTACTTTGTTCGCAGCCATCATCACATTATTTTAGAAGGTTGGTCTTGGTCTTTATTGTGGAATGAAATTAACAGTTTATATCGTGCTTTTTGTCAAGAAAAAACATTAAATTTACCACCCGCCCGTCCTTATCGGGATTATATTACTTGGTTACAACAGCAAGATTTATCGAAAGCTGAGGCATTTTGGCGGCAGCAGTTACAAGGGTTTTCTGCACCTACACCATTAATAGTCGATCGCATTAATAATTCCTTATTCAATACAGCAGCAGAGGATAATTGGCAACATCTCGATCTATCAGCAACTACAACGACAGCTTTGCAATCCTTCGCACGACAACATCAATTAACCTTAAATGTACTAGTGCAAGGTGCGTTTGCTTTATTGTTGAGTCGTTATAGCGGCGAGACAGATATTGTATTTGGCATTACGACTTCCGGGCGACCTCCTGAACTGCCAGGTGTAGAATCGATCGTCGGGTTATTTCTGAATACATTACCGCTACGAATAAAGGTAGTTCCTAATGCGTTTCTCGTACCTTGGTTAAAGCAATTGCAATCGCAATTAGCTTTAATTAGTCAGTACGAATATACGCCATTATTAGAAATACAGAAATGGAGTGATATCCCTCGCGGTTTGCCTTTATTTGAAAGCATTTTGGTATTTAATAACTATCCGGTGGATGAAGCGCGATCGCAATTAAGCAAAAGTATCGGTGCTAGCAATTATCAATCATTTGAAAAAACAAACTATCCTCTCAATTTAGTAATAAAACCCGGACAAGAGTTAAGATTAGAAATTGCTTACGATCCTCGTCGTTTTGAAGAAGAGGTAATTACTCGCATATTAGGTCATCTCAAAACTTTACTGGAAAACATCCCAGCTAATTCAACAGGACAATTACGAGATTTACCGCTATTAACTGCGCCAGAGCAACAACAATTACTGATAGATTGGAATAGTACCCAACAAGATTATCCTCAGTCCTGTATTCACCAATTATTTGAGGTGCAAGTAAAACGATCGCCGGATAGTATTGCTGTTATTTTTGAAGACCAAAAATTAACTTATCAACAACTAAATCAACAAGCAAATCAACTAGCGAATTATCTGCAACACTTGGGAGTACAGCCAAATGATTTAGTCGGCATTTGCGTTGAGCGATCGCTCTCCATGTTAATCGGACTCTTGGGCATTCTTAAAGCAGGTTGTGCTTACGTACCCCTCGACCCTGCTTATCCCCAAGAACGCTTAACGTTTATGTTAGAAGATGCCAAGGTTTCTCTGTTAATAACCGACCAATCATTTTGGATAAAAAAAGAGCGTTTAGAAATCAAAATTTTATATCTAAATGCTCTACAAGAAATCATTGCCCAAGAGAGTATTGAAAATCCCGAAAGCAAAGTTAATCATGACAATTTAGCTTATGTAATTTACACTTCTGGTTCTACTGGTAAACCAAAAGGTGTATTAATACTTCACAGTGCTTTAACGAATTGTTTAATTGCTTTTAGCCAAAAATTAGGGCTCTCTGGCGGCGATACATTTCTATCAGTTACTACTTTATCTTTTGATATTGCTGCATTAGAGCTTTATTTACCTTTAATTTTAGGCAATCGCTTAATTATTGCTAGTCGAGAAGTTGCTACTGATGGCACTCAATTATTAAAGTTAATTCACTCTTCTGGCG
>DATNQN010000043.1 GCA_036703985.1 Leptolyngbyaceae cyanobacterium | reverse complement strand
TTGGGTGACTAATTGCTCAACTGAATAATCTATATAAGAGGAATTTCTATAATCTTGGAAAGAATCAGCGAATCGGTGGCTAATCTTTAATTTTTTATCTAATTCAGCTATTAAAACAATTCCGGCATTTGAAGTGATTCTCCCTCCCGAAAAATTAGCGATGATTTCTTTTCCTTTAATTTTTCCTAAATTAAATTCCGAACTGGCTTTCTTTCGAGGATTGGGAGTCATAAGCTGAGAAGCATTAGATTTTTCTTACTCTTCAATTATAGCAGATTTATTCACCTGTTAATTGATGATTAAATAATTTAATTATCATCAAAAAATTACGGTTAATCTTTGATTTCTTCCCCCTCTAATTCCTGATAATTTTGAATTGCTACCGATTTACACACTGTTGGATGTGGAAACTGGGCGTTTGCACGCTGAAACTATTATCCAGTAAGGCTTTGGCGGTTGGCGATCGCAAATTTTGTGAGAAATGCGGGAGCTACGGCAGCAGATTACGGCGGTTACAAATAAGGTGGAAGCTTATCATGGCTTTGCCAAGTGGTTTTTCTTTGGGGGCGAAGGGGTAATTGCTAATAATGACCCGGAGGAGCAGGAAAAGATTATTAAGTATAACGATTTGATTGCGAATGCGGTGGTATTTCACAATACGGTCGATTTGACCTCTGTGTTGGGCCAACTTAAGCGTGAGGGTTATTTGGTGATGCGTTCTGATGTGGCGGCAATAAGTCCTTATATGACGAGCCAAATCAAGCGCTTTGGGGATTACCTGATTGATTTGGATGTGGTGCCGCAGGCGTTAGATGAGGGGATGACGCTGGTGTTCTGAGGAACGAGAATTCAGCCTGGGCCGACGAGTTCTTTACAAAACTTTACATCGTGTCCTATTTTGCGCGTATCTCGGCTTTACCCCGTAATATTTCCCTAGTTTGTCGCGATAATCGGTTAAATGTTCGTGCATCGCTTTCGGTGCAGCATAAATTTTCAAGTCGCCTGGTAGGGAAGGAAGAGGTTGTTGGGCGAAATCTTGCAAGGTGGCGGGGGGAGTACCCAGACGCAGTTTTTCGTAGTAGGGATGGATGATTTCTTCGAGGAACGATTGTTCGGAATGAAACCAAACTAAACCGTAGGCTGGTTCGTTGGGGTTGGGATTGTGATGAATTGTACTGCTTACTCCGGTGCAGTGGAGGCGATCGCCATCGGGAATTTCTGCTGCTGTCAGTCCGCTGAGGGTTTGCAGAAAGCGACTTTTGCCTTGTCGCGCCCGTCCGACAACGCCTATATTGAGGGTAGGACGGGAAAAGCGGGTTTTGAGCTTGCTGAGGGTTTTGAGTTCGGTGACAATGAGTTTGTTGAGGTTTACTAGATCGATTTGTTGGAGTTGGGCGATCGCTACTGGGTCGGGGAGTTGGGTGAGTAAGCTTAAGCAGTAGGTTTGTAGTTCGCTGAGTAATGTGGAAAGTTGGTTGAGTTGTGCTTCAACTTTGGTGATTTTTTGGGCTAGGGGTTGACGCTGTTGAATGATGCGATCGATTTGCTGGGGTCTAGGCATAGGGTTTGTCTGGTTTAACTCTGCTAGGGATGTATCGTGACAAACCTTTGGTTTTATGCGAGGTGTGGGGGAGAGTTAGCGCAAACCGGAACTGATGAAACCTGCACAGTAGTGCGGTGCGGCGAAGGGATATTGTTGACGGGAGAGGATTTTGAGGTTTTCTTTGGTTCTAAAATGAACGCCTATGCGTTTACAACTCCAAAAGATCAGTCAAGAAAACCTTATCAAAAAGCCAAATTTTCATTACCATCCCCAAATATCTCCTTTGTAGACTTCCACTGATCATCAAAAGAGTTATTCATCCATTCTTTCAATCGAACTACTTTTTCCTCTACAGTGCCAGTGATTGTAAAAGCAGCCCAGTAATAAGGGTGATTGAAGGGTTTATGGTCTTGTTCCAATCTATTGAGGCGTTCAAGCTCGGTTTCTAAAATTGTACGTAAGTTTAAGCTTGCATCTTCAGAGAGTTTAGCAATTTCCCCTTGATACCACTCTATTAATTCTCCATAAGTGACATTACGAATCCATCTCTGTGCTATTGCTAAGGCAGCTACTTCAGTATTTCCTGCTTTAAGTTGTTGGTAGAAGTAAATCATCAATAAAGCAGTGGCTGCTGAGTCCACTGGCCAGAGGCTACTAACTACATGAGCTACACCAGAACCAATGAAGGCACTAACTAAACCAACATATTCAGCCAACACGCTTTGGTTGCCAGTAATAGCAGTTTCGCTCCCGGAAAGGCACACCAGTCGATAACTGCTGAGGTCAATTTTAAGTATATCTCTAACAGTCAGTTTCTCTGTCTCATTTAAATACAAAGCTGATTCTTGCGGATTAGAGAAGTTATGAGCAGTATGTCCAGAAAAATGAAATATACTGTGTGGCTTTTGTAATAATGTTTGGACACTATGTTCAGTGACTTGATTTCCATATAAGCGCGTACTATTGGGAAAGAATTGGTTAATTAATTCGACTTCTATGTGAGTAAATAAATCATCTAAAGATTCCACACTGAACAGGCTGGTATTAGGATTACTGGATATCTTTTGTAAATTTAAGCCCATTTGAATACTTGGCAGATAGCTAACTATAAAATTATCTATAAACAACGCATGGATAGGAAACCAGTGTAAATCGTGATGTGGAATTAATATTATCTGCTTAATATCAGTTAGAGCCGAATGGATAGCGGGGATATTGAGAATATGAGCCAATTGCTTAAGTAGATCTGGCAATTTATCGCGCCAACTAGAGGTCGCTTTTCTCTGTTTAAATTCTCTGTAAAGATCGTATTCTTGCTTCCAAATGTTCACCAAGCTTTCAAACTGTTGTAGGCGTTGATAGTCGTTGGAATTGGTTGTTGTCAATACGATAGGTGTTGCAATGTTATACTTGAGGATGAATGTCGTTAGAGAAACAGGACTAATATACCAATAAATAGCGGCTGTTGAGGGACTCAGGAGTTGTTGAATTTCATTCCATTTTGGGCTATTAATTGCTTCCTTCCTAGAGTATAGCAACCAATTTAAAACGCTATTTTTGTTATTTTCTGCTAGTTCCAAAGCTCGCACTATCTGGCCATCTTCTATCAACCGAGTAACAGTACAGTCATTAAAAGTTGCAAATTTAAGAGCTAGTTGTTTTTTAGCTTCATTAGACGTTAAATTAGCTAGCAAGCGTTGTAATAAGTCGGTGCCGCGTTGCCCCAGTTCTTCTGCTTCAGCAGTTAGACGCAAATTTAACAAGGCTTTGATCAGATCTTTCAAAACCTCTAAATGGAGTATAGGGAAGGCGGATGAAGTTAAAGATTGAAGTGCTTTATGATAACTGGCAACTGCTTGAACACAATATGGACGAGGTTTGTAATTTGTTTGCCCTTGTTCATAGTAAGCATTGCCAATAGCTTTATGTAATTGGCCCCAACCTTCAGGATGAGTATCTTGATGAATATATTTTAGCCCTTCTTGATAGTTAATTAAGGCTCCTTCAAAGCCTCGGTTGTTTAGTCCAGGGTGCTTAATTGCGAGAGGACTAAAGGAAGTAAATATAGACTTAGCCCCAGTTGAATATGATACAGCTATCCCTCGGTCAAGCCAAGCTTGATAGTAGTCATTTTTAAGGTTAATGGCGCGGTCATAGGAAGCGATCGCCTCTTCATAACGTTGCAAATTTCTGAGTGCATTACCTAAGTTATGATGGGCTTGATACAAGTTTGGGTCAATCTGAATTACCTTCTTACAGGCAGCTATCGCTTGTTCATATTGTCCTAAGTTTGTGAGCGCATTGGCTAAACCATTCCAGGCATAGCTAAAATTCGGCTCGATTACGATAGCGCGTTGGTAAGCTTCTATTGCTTGTTCATATTGTCCTAAGTCTCTAAGCGCATTGGCTAAACCATTCCAGGCATAGCTAAAGCTCGGCTCGATTTCAATAGCGCGTCTAAAGCAAGGAAGTGCGTCATTCAAATTGCCAGCCTCATATTCATTAATGCCTCGGTTAAACCATTGTTCAGCATTTTCAGCAAGTAGCTCCAGTGAATTTTCCAAACTAGCTTTACTTACAGTTACCTGGTGTTTTCTTATAACTACTTCATCTAAAACATTAGCTAACTTGCCAGCCATATCAATTAAAAAGTTTGCTAGATTTTGCTCACCTTGTTTTGCTATAACAGAGGCTAGCTGTTCTATAGTTTCCACTAAAGCCCTATCAACTAAGTTTGGGTAATTAGTTAATATATTTACTTCTTCTCCATTGGGACAATTTATTAATAATTGAATCAAATTGATATAAGCTTGTTTATTTTGTGTATTAATCGCACTCCACTCTAAACGAAATATCAAATCTTCAATAACATCATTTTTATCAACAGAACTATCACTAGGAACAGGCAAACTAACTCCTTTAACCCTTACCCAATCCCCCAATTCACCTAACTCCCTAAATTTAACAAAAGCCTCCTCCTTATCCCCCCGCGCTAACTTACCCATCCCACGCGAATAAACCAATAAAGGCTCAAATCCCACCAATGGCTCTGCCAAAGTTTCCACCACAGATGCCATTCTCACCAACTCTGCCTTATTCTGCTCTTGCAGCTTTTCACGCAACGCTAATGCTAACTCCCGCGCCGCTTTATCCGGCTTCGTATAAGCTAACGCCGTCCACTTTTGCACCTGAGCAAAATCCCTAATATTTGAGTCATCACTATGAATCTGCTCTTGTATATATTCCAATACAAACTCAGACAAATTCTTAAGCCTTTCTTCCCCAAAACGAGGATTAGCCTTCAACTCATTTAGCAGCACATTTCGCACTGCCAAATCCATCTCATAAAGTTCCTCTCCCCCCACTTCCTTACAGAAACCAGAAAGCAACACATCCGCTACAGCTTCCCAAGGAATATTCAACAATTTATCTTCAATATCTCGCTGAAAATTCGCCCAAATTTTATATAATAAATCGGGAGTCAACGCCAAAGGAAAAGCTGCATGATACGCCAAATAAAGGTGCGGTTTACCAAAACGCTCCTCAAAAGACCTCACCTGTCGGTAAACCAGTCTATCCTCTGTTTTTTCTAGTCGTGGCGGACTTGCTAACCCCAACTCTAACTGATTCGCCAACTGCCTTAACCATTCAGCTTGCTGAGAATCACCCCGCTGAGTCAGTACCCCCGCCACCCGTTCCATCGCCTGCACTAAACCAGCATCAATTAACGCTTGATTTCGCCGCAAAATATCCGGCTCTTGACCATTTTCACAAGTCAACAACTGATTAATAAGATTCAGATAAGATTGCAGGCGTTCTTCATCCATGAAACACTAATTTAACTCAATAACATCACATAGTATTTGACTTTCATTATCCTTGTTATTCCATCCCTGTATTCCTGTTTAACATCCTCTTCATATTCCATTTAAAATTCCTGCCTTGCAGCACGTCCCCTCAACAAATTAATCCCAGCTTGCAACCCTCGCCGCGTCATTTCAAACATCGGCACCAACTTTTCCACCTCTTCAGCACTTGTCCCCCGCCAACGCTGACGTGACATCGGATTCAGCCAAGCAACATAACGCACCTTCCTTCTCACCTCCTCCAAAAACTCTTTCGTTAATTCTATGCGTTCCTGACTCCAGCCACCCCGCGCCGCACCCCCATCACTAAAAATCAACATCGCCGCACGGTCACTTCTCATCCCCTCTACCATATCGCCAATCCTTTTAGCCACCGGACTATGAGGTGCAGGATAAACATACTCCACCGGACAATTGTGAAAATAGTAAATATCCGTCTTCCCCAACCGTCCCCCTCGCACCGCCGTTTCCGCCAACCGTCGCGACAGCGCATGAAACGGCACCATCGACCCCCCATAATCAATCAATAACAGCAACTCCGTCCGATTCACCCGACGCGGCACCAACACAGGCGACACCATTATCCCCTCCCGTCCTACGCGCTTCACCGTCGCTTCCACATCCAATTCCACTGGTGGCCCTTCCCGAATCGGACGACGCAGAAAACGCCAGCACTGCTTCATCTGCCGCTTTGTCACTGGGAAATATTCCGATGTCAAGATAAACGAACTCTCAGAAATCTCCTCATCCTTACCAGTAGATTGCAACAAAGATTTAGCAACTTGTAGCTCATCTTCTACTTCTAATGTCAGCTTTGCAGTTGAGTCAAGAGTCAGCGTCGTTGTATCTTCTTCCAACTCTAAATTCAAAAGTTCTCGTAAATCTAAATCGCGGCTAAACTTTTTGATATCCGCAAACTCTGGCTCCTGTTTTGCTTGCTCCCAGATATCAATAAACAAGTCAATTACTGCCGCACGTTCCGAATCATTATAAACCTCTACATCAATCGGATTATCCAAATTTTCAGAAATACTCTCCCGTAATTCTTCCTCTTCACTGTCCTCTTCCATTTGGGAATCAATCGAAGATATTTCTGGTAATTTTTCAGATGATAATTTTGGTTCCAAAGCGACAGACGACTCACTCGGCACATTCCCAACTACCTGTTCAAAGTGATAATCAAACAGCCGCTTCTGCTCATCCGATTTCACCCAAAGATTACAGCACAATCTTGCCAAAGTATTGCAATCTAAAATACCAAAACCAGCCTGCAACGCCTTTAAAAGTAAATTATACTCGTCCACCCCCAACGGCAAGCCAGCTTCCCGCAGCCGCATAAAAAGTTCAAGTAGCGGTAACTCATCCATCTTCACTTTAACC
>DATNQN010000042.1 GCA_036703985.1 Leptolyngbyaceae cyanobacterium | reverse complement strand
CCGTTGAAGTCACCTACAATCAAATTGGTAAAGTCTCCTTTCATGACTCTCCAATCGGTCAAGTCTTGCTTCCAAAAAGTGCCGTTTCCATTTGAGATATAAACGTTAGCCGTACTGATGTCGTCATCATCCCAGGCACCTTTTTCTTGGCGGATGAAGTCGTCTTTGCCGTCCCCGTTGAAGTCACCTACAATCAAATTGGTAAAGTCTCCTTTCATGACTCTCCAATCGGTCAAGTCTTGCTTCCAAAAAGTGCCGTTTCCATTTGAGATATAAACGTTAGCCGTGCTGATATCGTCATCATCCCAGGCACCTTTTTCTTGACGGATGAAGTCTGTTTTTTTGTCGCCGTTGAAATCGCCGAGAATAATATTGACTCCTCCATCACCTTTCATGACTCTCCAATCGGTCAAGTCTTGCTTCGAGAATGTGCCGTTTTCATTTGAGATATAAACGTTAGCCGTGTTGATGTCGTCATCGTCCCAAGCACCTTTTTCTTGCCGGATAAAATCAGTTCTTCCATCACCGTTGAAGTCAGCTTTTTTATTAGCGGACTGCTCTATCCAAAAGACCTGACCATTTAATGTGAGAACTGTTGAATCGTCCTCAGCCTTCAAATCCAAAAGTTCACCCGCACTTAACTCTTTTCCTTCCACAACTCTGGCAAAAATATCTCCTTCATCACCCGCCGCATCAGAAACATTAACTTTTGAGTCAATAAAATGCCCCGTTTCTTCCAACACTACACTGGTAATCGCACCTAGATTACCAGCATTTTCCTGGACAAACTCTTTCGCTAAATAAATCGTGTTTGTCAATTTAGCAAACGCACCATTTGCTCCATTAATTGCAGCAGATGGTAAAATCTCAATTACCGGAATTTCGCTAAAATCGCCCAATGCAAACTTTTGCACTAAATTACTAGCTACATCGGCATTCCAACTATCGCCAAATGCCAGATTCATCTTGGCATTAAAATCAGGGTCACTCGCCAATCCACTCAGATAACGATGGGCCGATCGTACCGCTTCTTCTACAATTTGAGAAATTGGTAAATTGCTGTCATTACTATTAGATAGAGTTTCCCCAGTCAGCGCATCAATAGATGATGTGCTTTTGTAACTCTCTAATCCTAAATCCTCACGGCGTTGGGATGTGATCGCACTCTTACCCAAAATCAAACTATCATCAGCATTCCCTGTCAAATTGGCAACATTCTCGATCTCTGGAATTACCCCACCCGTTATTGGCTGATTGCATACCACCCGATCCATAATTCCATCGATGTTTCCGCTTAAAGTGGAAAGGGTAGCGTTGGTAGATTTTTCCCAAGTTTGGCTGGGATCTGGGCCTAAAAAGTCTAGCATGGCAGCTTCCAAAATAGTTGTTAACGTTAGAGGTTCGATCGCCCTCTACCTATCTCTCTGGATCGCTTCCCTTGCTTTATGCGGCTAGGTCGTTTCTGTAATAAAACTTTACATTTTTCATTTGCTGACAGATCGCGATCGGTGAGCCGTCCGCTAAAATACAGTAAATTCATAGAATTACTGTATAATTAAAGACATTGCACAAATGCCGATCGCAAAACAAGCTTTTATAGTTTCCCAGAGATAAATTATGGCAATACTGTAACTAAAAAACGGCACTACTTACACGCAATTAAACGATATTGGATAAAAGCACTAAAGCGCAACTACATACCTTTGATTAATTGTAAGCACCATTCGGTAAAAAGCCTAAAAGTTGCTTCAATCTCGGATTCGCTCCTTCATAACAATGGCTGGGCATTTGATAATTCATAAACGGGTCGTACTTATGCCCGACAAGTCGCTTCGCGTAGGTAATTTGTGTAATGTAGCGCGTAATTCCAGAAGAATTCCTAGAACCTCGATGCCAAACTTGATTGTTAAAACAAACCGCCGTACCCATTCCCCCCAAGCAGCTATAAATCGAGTCTTCATAGCCAGAAATATCACCATCGCAAAGCTTACCAAACAGATGCGAACCTGGAATTACTTGCGTCGGGCCATTTTCAGGCGAAAGTACATCTGTGAGATAATAATTTACGGTGAATGCCAGCACGTTCAGACGAATATTAGTGAGAGGTTTTCCATCCAGAGAAAGGACGTGCGGCGTATCATCTTGATGCCACGCATTTTTTGCTAACCCATCGGTTTCGGGAGGAATTTTAAAGGAGTTGTTGTGAATAACATGAATAGTATTGGCGTTGGGAATGCCATCATTTATGGAGTAGCCAGGGCCATTCGCTCCCCCGATGAGTTGTTCTGCGAATGTGACTATTGGCTCTAAGTCAAACAATTCGAGATTGTGCTTTGACTTCTCGAACATTCGCTTTATAATCTTCTTAGATTTTCGATAATCCTTACCTTCAACCTTTTTTAAAGCTTCATCTAAATCATTGCGGAGATGTTCGCATTGTTCGGGTGTCAATACATTGGGTATGACTAGGAATCCGTTGGTGTGGAAATAGTCAATCCATTCGTTTAATTGCGATCGAGTTGGTGGATTATTTGCTAAGTAGTTAGACATTTATTTATGATTGATAAGTTTTTATATTTTTTTACTTTTAAGTTTATCATAAATCATTGATGATGTGAGATAAAATTAAGCGAATTCAGCGCTTTGTGAAAAGTGGCAATGGTGGGTTACGGCACGGGAACTTAATTATTGGTTGTGATGCAGAAGTGATTGCCCGTGCCTAACCCACCCTACAATTAGATTACGTAACGCAGGTTGCTAATAATCGATCCCCCCTAACCCCCCTTAAAAAGGCAGGGCTAATTCATTGTCGCCAAAGAAAATTTATATAGATGGGGTGATGGGGGGATGGGGAGGTGGGGGGAAAGAGATCGAAAATCATTCTTCCTTTGTTTGCCTGACTTTGGGGGAAACTGGATCTCTTAGCCCCCCCTTTTTAAGGGGGATTTAGGGGGATCTAAAACGCTTAAGTTCATAACCAACAATTTGGGTTACATAAAAATATAAATGAGGAGTAAAAATTGAAAACGATCGTTTTTTGTGATTTCGATGGCACCATCACGGTAAAAGAAACTTTTGAAGCAATGCTCAGGCATTTTGCACCGGAAGTTTCGGAGCAGTTGATACCCCAAATGTATGCCAGAAAGCTAAGTTTGAGAGATGGGGTGCGGCAAATTATGGCAACAATTCCATCTTCTCGCTACTCGGAAATCATCGAATTTACTAGAGGACAACCGATGCGTGCGGGATTGATCGAATTGCTGGATTTTCTGGACGATCGCAATGTGCCTTTGGTGGTGGTTTCTGGTGGTTTGCGGGGAATGGTAGAAGTTGTTTTAGGTGAATTGGTAAATAGGGTACGTAATATTCATGCGATGGATATTGATATTAGCGGTGAATATTTAAACGTGATATCTAAATATGAAGGGGATACGGAATTGGTGGCGAAGGTGCAGGTAATTGCAGAATATGATGTGGAAAAGCCGATCGCGATCGGTGATTCTCTGACGGATTTAAATATGGCACTTTATGCGCCGATCGTATTTGCACGGGATCGTCTAGCTAAATATCTAGACGAATATCAAAAATCTTATATTCCTTGGCATGATTTTTTTGAGGTGCGAGATTATCTGGCTAAATTGTGGGATTAGAATAATGCACTAAGGGGGCGGGTTTAGTAGATAACGCCTCTGTTAAACAGAGAATTTACCAGCAAAACCCGCCCCTACCTGTTTTTTTATTCTTCAAACCAACATCAAATTAGTTGGTTGTTTAGTTTCGCGATCGCGAAACCCAAGCTACAGTTTTCTCGGATATTTTTAACGTTTTTCAGCTTACTTTTGATTGCGCTTTGGTTTTTTTCCTTCAGTTGTGTTAGGTTGAATTTCGCGATCGGCGATCGGCATTGGCTCGATGAAAGGGGTAGGCTCTAGGTAAGGAGTTGGCTCGACAAGGAGTGCCGGCTCTACAATAGACTCATCTGCCATAGGTTCAACTTCATACAAGCCTCTATTTTCTATCGGGGCTGAAACTGAAGTGTCAATTGGGAATGATGGATTATTTGAGGTTTGATTTTGATTTGCTTTATCTGCGATCGCACCTTTTGCACTATTAGCGGTGTCTTTCACAGAATCTTTCACAGAATCACTCACGCCACGAACGTCAGCTTCATCAATTTTGTGTTGGACGGAATCACTTACGCCACGAACGTTAGCTTCATCAATTTTGTTTTTGACGGAATCAGTTACGCCACGAACGTTCGCTTCATCAATTTTGTGCTTGACGGTATCGCTTACGCCGCGAACGTCAGCTTCTTCGATTTTGTGTTGTACTGATTCAGTGACACCGCGAACGTTGGCTTCATCAATTTTGTTTTTGACGGAAGCACTCACGCCACTAACGTCAGCTTCTTCGATTTTGTGTTGTACTGATTCAGTGACACCGCGAACGTTGGCTTCATCAATTTTGTTCTGT
>DATNQN010000041.1 GCA_036703985.1 Leptolyngbyaceae cyanobacterium | reverse complement strand
GGCCAGAGAAATTCGCCGACTAGCCGACCAAACCGCCGTGGCGACTCTCGATATCGAAAACATGGTCAAAGAAATGCAAGGGGCAGTCACCACCGGAGTGATGGAAATGGACAAATTCACCAAAGAAGTAGAAAGGGGAGTGGAAGATGTCGGTAATGTCAGCAATAAATTAGAGTCGATTATCGCACAAGTACAAACTTTGACGCCGCGATTCCAGGAAGTCAGTGGCAGTATGGAGGCGCAATCCCAAGGGGCGCAGCAAATTTCTCAGGCGATGCTGCAATTGACCGAGGCTTCCTCTCAAACCGTTCAGTCTTTACGAGAGGTGAACGGGGCAATCTCTCAATTGAATGAGGTGGCACAATCCCTTCGCCAGGAAGTTTCCCGCTTTAAAGTGGCTTAGGAAAGAGGGGATAAAATATGGTGAAAGCTGTTAGTCACTAAGTGTTTCAATTAATTCAAAATTGATAAAATGTTTTTGAGTAAAAACTTTATCAATTTTGAATGACATTTATGTGGGTTAAGGAAAATTAAAATAAAAATATATAACAAATATTTAATTTTATGAAATAAGTTTAAAAAGTCATTTATAGTAATCTTTTAATATGATTATGTGTTGGTTGCAGCGGTTAGGAAGTGTTGGGCAAAATTAATAGTTGCATTTTACTGACATTTACTGTTTAAACTGGCTAAGCGAACGATGTAGGCTAAGTATTCTTTTAAGAGAGGAGGTTGAATTAATTTAAGCAAAGTAATAATTGTTAGATAATTTATTTACAAACAATCCATTGTTTACAAGGAAATTTTATGTTTCAGAAAATTACAAATCGCATTTTCTTTGGGTTTTCGATTCCTCTTTTTTCACTACTTTTTTTAGGAATAATTGTATATGTAAACAATAACAATAATAAAGTAATTCGATGGCAAGAAGAAAACAGACAGGGGATCGAAAACATCAGGGCTGTGAATGAGATTAGTTACGATATTTCCCGGATTATTGGCTCTATTCGAGGGTATGCCCTTTATCCCGGCGATCGCTCTTACCGTAGCACTTACGATGTAGCAAGAGAAGATATGCTGAAAAATCAAAAAGAATTGAAAAATTTAATATCAGATTCAGATATTAAATCAGCGATTGATGAGCTAATTAAAATAGGTAATGAATACGATCGGGTCGCCGCAGGTGTTTACCCTTTAGTTGATGCTAATAATCTAGCAGAGGCAAAGCAGGTAATTCTTATACCACAGATAGCAAAAATCGACGAATTGCGGAACGTCGCAGTCGTTAAATTGGAGAAACAGATCGAAGAGAATTTGACAGCGATCGAAAAATCGCAACAATTTACAATTGTAGTGGTTATTGTGGGTATATTGTTGACTATTATTTTAACGATTTCGGCAGCCTTGTGGGTTGCTCTACCCTTGAAAAAACTGCTAATTTCCTTACTTGAGCAAATTCAAAAATCAGGCATTCAAATCACCACATCAGCCACTCAAATCGCCGCATCAGGCAAACAACTAGAAGCAACCGTCACCGAACAAGCCGCCTCCACCAACCAAGTCGCCGCCACCGCCAAAGAAATCTCCGCCACCTCCCAGCAACTACTCAAAACAATGGATGAAGTAGGCT
>DATNQN010000040.1 GCA_036703985.1 Leptolyngbyaceae cyanobacterium | reverse complement strand
GATGGGGAGATGGGGGGATGGGGAGATGGGGAGAAAATGCTTTTTTGACAAATAACAAATGACAAATGACCAAAAAGAAAAAATGGTAGGTAATAGGTGGGAAATTTTCAACCACGTATTATCTACCATTTATAGTGCGAGCTACCTAGAAACTTGGGAATCGATCGTACTCTTTAGAGATGATTTGGAGCGAGATAAAGAGTACGACGAAGAAGGAGAAGGCATAAACTTGATGACTCAAGATTTATCGATAAATTGGTGATTTAGCTTAATTGTTGTCCAAAAAACGCTCGATTGTTTCAATCAATTCGTTTTGTTTAAATGGCTTGCCAATGTAAGCATCTGCACCTATTTTCATACCCCAATATCGATCGACTTGCGTGATTTTGGCAGAACACATAATTACCGGGATATCTTGAGTTTTCGGGTCATTTTTAATTCGACGGCAGACCTCGTAACCGTTCATTTCAGGCATCAGAACATCTAACAGTACCACATCAGGGGAAGAATCATGTAAATGTTGGAGGGCTTCTACTCCATTACGGGCGATTTCGACCTGAAAATCATAGTCTTCAAGGAAATCTGCTATCATCTGCCGTTGTGTAGCGCTATCCTCGACAACTAAAATGGTACTCATAAACACTGGCCTTGTTTGATTAGCTCCGTTTATCTCTTATGGGTACATCATAGAATTGATATAGAGAAGGCACATGAGGCGCAAGTCCTGAATTTATCTAGGACTAAAGTCCTAAAGCAATCGGGACACTTATGTTAGCTTTAGTCGATCGCAACAATATCGATCGTTTGTTGTCTAGAATTTCGTGGCGCAGGCGATCGACATGGCGAGCAAATCCTTGACATGGCGTGTATCAATGGTATATACCTTCTTAATTCCCGGTTGCCAATTATGATTCGTATTTTGTTAGTGGACGATCAGAGTTTGATCCGTCGGGGATTAAGCGAGTTACTCAAGTACGAGGATTGCTTTGAAGTAGTAGGAGAAGCGGAGAACGGAAAAGCTGCCATTTCCCAGGTAGAATTACTGAAACCGGATGTCGTACTGATGGATATTCGGATGCCGGTGATGGATGGAGTAGCAGCAACTAAGGAGATTTGTCAGCGCTTTCCCCAGGCGAGAGTTTTGGTACTGACGATCGATGATGATGACGAGTACATCGCCCAAGCGCTACGCTATGGGGCAGCCGGGTATTTGCTCAAGGATACGCCACCAGAAGAGATTGCCCAAGCAATTCGAGTTGTCCACAAAGGTTATACTCATTTGGGGCCGGGTTTAGCGCAAAAGATTATTGCACAAATTCCGCCGCCTGCTCCTAGCCCTCCTCCTGGTTGGGCGGAACTAACTCCTCGAGAACAAGAAATATTAAAGCTGATCGGTACTGGTGCGAGCAACCGAGAAATTGCCCAAACTCTTCATATTTCTGAAAAGACGGTGAAAAATCACGTTACTAGTATTTTGCATCGATTGAATTTACGCGATCGCACTCAGGTAGCCATTTTTGCGAATTCTTTTTTACCTTCTTTAAGCAATTAATCTAAAAAAGTAAGATAAAATACATTTTTTTTAATCGGTAAATCTGCGGATGGCAAATTTTAGCTGACGAAATTAGCTTGTGTAACAAGTTATTCAATTTGCCCGATTAATTACAGGCATACTTCTATACAAAATATCGCGATTTTTGTTATGACTATCAATTTGTTGACCAACAGACTGACTTTGGACAACTTTATTTTGGAGATGATGCGTATTCCACCACCAGATCTCCAAATCGAGCAATTGGCAGCTTTGGTTTCGCAGTTAGATTTAAACGATATCCTACTCAGACAGCATATTTCTTTTAGCGATCGAACTTACGCGCGAAAGCTACTTTGTCGGACATCCCGATTTGATATGCTGGTACTATGCTGGCATCCCGGTCAATTTACTACTATTCACGATCACGCCGGGGCAATTAATGTCACTCGCGTTAGGAGCGGTATCCTAACAGCACGCATCTTTGAGGTGTACGAAGAAAAATCAGCCAACGAAAAGTGGGTGCGTCTCCAAAGTGAAGAAGAATTAGACAGAGGAAAATTAGCAATAGTCGATCGCCACCAAATACACCAATTAGCAAATACCTCTGATGAAAAATTAGTTACTCTCCACGTTTACGCACCTCCTTTGAAAAACATTAATGTTTATTGTCCTAACTCCGGTCAAGTAGATGAAGTGAATCTAACATATAGCCTGGAGCAATAAGTTGGTTATCGATCTAAAGCGAGACAGTTGGGAAGTAAGTAGAATTCAGAATTTAGAAGGTAAAAGCGTTCTGAATGGGAGAACTTAGAGTTTGAATTGTTAAAAAAGCTTTTTGCTTGATAGTCAATCCTTTTAACTTACTAATTACTCTTTTTAAAGCCTTGAATAAAGATATTTTTCGTACCACGATCGCCATTATTGGTGCTGGGTTTAGCGGTACTCTAGTGGCGGCTCATCTGTTAAAAAATGCTACTTTTCCCATAGAAATTAAAATAATTGAGCGTAAAAGTGTGATGGGAAAAGGAGTGGCTTACGGCACTAAATATGAGAGTCATTTATTAAATGTTCCAGCAGGCAAAATGAGCGCTTTTCCTGACGATCCGGAACATTTTTTGCGATGGATAAAAACAAGACCGGACTTAGCTGAAATTGTCAAACCAGATACTTTTGTCCCGCGCAAAATTTACGGAGAGTATATTCAGACAGTCTTAAAGGAAGCAGAAGCAACTTCCCAATACGGTCGTTTGGAAAGAATTAAAAATGAAGCGATCGCAATTCAAGCGGATCGGGATCGTGTCATAGTTTGTTTAAGCACGGGTGAGAAATTCCCAGCGCACAAGATAGTGCTTGCTTTGGGGAATTTTCCTCCTAGCGATCCGCCGATTGCCGATCGCTCTTTTTATACTAGTTTGCGTTATATTAGTTACCCTTGGTCTCCCCACGCACTGACAGATATAGAACCGAACGATGCAGTTTTGCTGATCGGATCGGGATTGACTATGTTAGATTTGGCGGTTGCGTTAACAGAACAAGGTCACCAAGGAGAAATTCACGTAGTTTCCCGTCACGGGCTGCTACCTCATCCCCATAAGTTTACCAAGCCGTATCCTGCTTTCCTCAGTAGCGAAACAGCACCGAAAACGATAAGGAGTTTATTTCGGGTAGTGCGTCGGGAAGTGAAAAATGCGATCGCGCAAGGTGACGATTGGCGTGCGGTACTGGATTCGTTGCGTCCGATTACCCAGCAACTTTGGCAGCAATTACCGTTAGACGAACAGAGACGTTTCCTCCGCCACGTCCGCATCTATTGGGAAGTACATCGTCACCGAGTATCCCCTGGCGTAGCCGAAAAAGTAGCGACTATGTTAAATTCCGGACAAATGCGCGTTCATGCCGGTCGCATTCAAGCTTACGAAGAAGATGCGGATGGAGTAAATGTCGCGATTCGCAAACGACAGACTACCGATACTGAAGTGGTACGAGTCGGACGGGTAATTAATTGTACTGGTACGGAATGCGACTATCGCAAATTTCAACATCCGTTAATTCAAAATTTGCGATCGCAAGGTTTAATCCGTTCCGATGCTTTAGCGATCGGCTTAGATGTAGCCCCCAACGGTGCTTTACTAGATGTTGATGGCGTAGTTTCCCAAAATTTATATACTTTAGGGCCACCCCGACAAGGACGCCTTTGGGAAACTACAGCCGTTCCAGAAATTCGAGTTCAAGCTGCTACTTTGGCAAAAGAATTAATGCAAACCCTATCATTTCATTCAAGCTTTCTGCACAATTAAATGAGTTGGTTTGTAAGTACGAATAAAGTTAGTCATGATTTCTCTTTCTTCGATAGTTGGCGTTGCCAAACATCCCGCCGTTCCCGTTTGCGAATTATTTTTAAGTGCCGAAGGGTCGTAGTGAACCCCCATTCCACTGCGACGGGTGGGAAAAGTCGGCGTAACTGGTGACCAAACTCCACCAAATTCACCACCCGCAGCTTCTACGCTACCGGGTTTATCAAATTTAAAAACCCCAAATGGGATCGGAGATTGCGAACCGGGTTGGTTGGTGGGAGTTTGGTTGCCAATTCTGCCAGAAACGCACCGCACCGTGTTGACAACTTTCCCCGTATTATCGATCAATTGAGTACGATAAACTTTTAACCCACCGCCGATCGTTTCATTAGTTTGAGTAGCCACCACTTTAGCCGTTCCTGTGGGATGATTGCTGTTACCTGAGGCTTCCTTAACTAAATACTCAGAAGCAACCCAACGGTTTTCCCCAATTGGCAGCCAATTCCTGCCACCCGCCGCTACTGGATTACCAATCACCGTTACTTTTGTACCGTTGGCAAGGCTATCAATAACCTGACCGTTAGGGCTAGAACGGACGTTTAATTGGTCGCCTTGCGTTTTAACAATAGCAGTATAATTCATTGATTTTATCCTAGAAATAATATGTGTTATTACCGACTTGAGAAAATCAATCAACTTGGCTTGCTGAATCAGTATAACAATCCTCAATCGTTTACGAACGACCAGAACCCCGACTTTCCTAAGAATTCGAGGATATTATGCTTTGAGTTTTACCGATATAATCGAAGGTACGCAGGTAAAGATACCAGGACTTACGCAACAAAATACCTAAAAATTTTTTTAAGTATTGTGGCATTTGCGTATTGCGTAAATCCTAAATACAAAAACGGTATGGCACAAGTTTACTACAAAGTTTTAACGACTACTAAGATTAATTTTCAAGAACCTATTTAAAAAAATATCAATTTTATGTATAATTCGTCATTAATGATATAATAGTAAAATTTATTAAATGTACGAACTAATCCTAAAAATCAGTTAACATGACCTTGAATAGGTGATTAAAGTAGGCATAGCATAATAAATAAGACCGATCGCAAGTATCTATCCTAGCACTAGCTTTTGACAATTTTGAATGTTTGCAGGGACTTTGCTGATACCAATTATAAAGTTAACATAGCGAGTACACGAACAAAATTAGTGCATTCTTATTTTTAAGAACAACTTAGTAATTAATAGCGATTGTATTTTTAAAATAATGATTTTTCGATCGACAAAAAAATACGTAATAAATCGCTTCCAATCATCATCATGATTTACGAGCTTTAAAAAATCATCAATATGTTTACGAGGATGACAATTTATCAACTATGGTTGACATAAATATAAATGAAGCATACCCAGAGAAATCTAATTCGCGGGGGGCAGTGAATCAAGACAGGCTGAAAAATGGTTTCTGCCCACGACTAGACCCGAGTCTAAGTGCAATGGAAACGTGGGGGTTTGGTCTTTCTGGTTTGCTGCTATGGCTTGGTACTGCACCGAGTATGCACGCGGAGTTAGGGCCAAACGCTATTTTTGTTTGGTTGCCTGGTGCGATCGTTGGCATCTTACTAAATTTACAAGTCAAGCGTTTAGGTACTAAATGGCCTGATATGGCAGGAGGTACGCCCAACTATACGACTAAGCTGCTGAAGAGATATCCGGGACTAGCTCGTTATTGCGCGATCGGCTATTTTCTGGGATGGGTATCGGTCATTTCGATGAACGCAATTATTCTGACAGATTTGATCGAGGCAACTCTCGGCAACTTAGGAATTTTATGCCCAACTAATCTTTTGAGAATTAGTTTGACGATTCTGCCATTTATAGTAGCTTTTAGCGGTACTAGAGCATTAGGAATTTTACATTCATGCTTTGTATTTCCCGCCATTGGCTTATTAATAGCATTTTGCATTCAAGGTGTGGGATGGTTAGGTTTGGCAAGTAGTAGCCCTGGCTTTGTTCCCCCCAATTGGTTAACCTGGGAAAACTTTTCTTCGTTTAAGTTTGTTGATTGGGCTAAATGGTTTTTTATTGCAATTTATGCGGTTTACGGTTGTGAAACTGCTTCTTCATTTGTAGCAGATAGTCGAAGGCAAAATCTAACTTTACGCTGTTTAGAATTCGCAGCTTGGTTAATCGTACCAGTATATATAGGTGGTTCTTGGGTAGTTACTTGCTTAGCTGCTAATTCGGGAACAAAAGATAGTGCATTTTTAACTCTTTTAGTAGCAGCTACACCTTTTTGGGGTAAATCAGCTTCTTTTTTGGTGACATTTTTAATTGCTTGTGGATGTCTGCTTAGTTCGGCTACCGCAGTTTCTAATGCACCGCGAATTTTATATCAATTAGCACTGGATGGATATATTTCTCCTGTTTTTGCAGTGGTTTCTCGTCGGGGAGTACTTGGCCCTGCATTGACATTTACCCTTTTACTTAGCGTGCTTTGTCTGATTTGGGGAGATATAGATCATGTGGTAATGGTAACTGGAACAGGCTACCTTTCCAGTATGTTAGCGATTCACTTAGGATTGTGGCTGAATCGAGGTAAACCAGAAGTTTTACTGCCTTGGTGGTCGGGATTTTTCTTTATAGTTGAATTTGCAGTGCTAATTGTCGGAGGTCTAGCTTGGGATTGGCGATATTTGTTAGTAGGAATTTTATTGCCGATCGCTACTTTATTTGTAGATATTTTGATGAGGCGAATTGCTTTTCCACCTTTTCATTCTTCCTGGTGGAAAGAGCTTTATTACTCTCAAAGTAATAGCAAAATACCAGATTTCTTACTGGTACAGGTGACGGTTTTAATCATTTTAATTTGTAGTGCAACATCATTAGGATGGGTGGCGAGAGCTAGGTTAGATATTAATGCAACAGAAGCTTATACTAATGTTTTCGTACTTTTACTGTTAACAAGTGCATTTGTAGGAGTAGCGATCGCTTGTTGGACTAGCTTACCTCAGGTAGCGACGATGATCGAAGCGCGAGAACAAGCAGAACATCTGTTTCAAATAGCTCTTGATGCTATTCTGGTTTTAGATGAATATGGAGTGATCGTTCAAGCTAATCCAGCAGCAGAAAAGTTGTTAAAAGTAAATAAAAATACTTTGATCGGTTGTTATTTAAACCAGTTAATATCTGGCTTAGTTGATTCGCCAGAGTATTGGCTGCCTCGCAGCGAACAAAAGCTAATTCAAAACGAGCAATCCTTCCGTTTGGTAGAAATGGCGATTGCTGGCAGAAATTATCGAGGTTTGCAAGAATATGTGGTACTCCTCCGAGATATTACAGAACGCAAACAATCCGAAGAAAAATTGTGTCAAACATTACGTATAAAGGAAGAATTAGCGGCAACTGCTACTGTACAAGCGCAACAGTTAGAAAAAACGCTCCAAGATTTGCAACACACTCAAGCTCAATTAATTCAAACTGAGAAAATGTCTAGTCTCGGTCAATTAGTTGCTGGTGTAGCTCACGAAATTAACAATCCCGTCAATTTTATTTATGGCAATTTGCAATATGCGAATACTTATGCTGAAGACTTACTAAATTTAGTCAGGCTTTACAAAGAAAAATATCCCGATCCATTACCTGAAATTAAAGCTGTGATGGCAGAAAATGAATTAGACTTTTTAATGGAGGATTTTCCTAAACTGTTGGATTCGATGAAAATAGGGGCCGATCGCATTCGGGATATCGTGTTGTCTTTAAGAAACTTTTCTCGACTGGATGAAGCGGAGCGAAAATCTGTAGATATTCATGAAGGGATTGAATCTACTTTATTACTTTTGCGTAATAGATTGAAATCTAATTGCGATCGACAAGTTATTCAAGTAATTAAAGAGTACGGTAATTTACCAAAAGTAGAGTGTTATGCCGGACAACTTAACCAAGTCTTTATGAATCTGTTGAGTAATGCGATCGACGCTTTGGAATCACGCTGCGCGAACGATGCTCTAGAAATAGCAAAAAAATCATTGTCAATTGATAATCAAAAGGATAGCTCTAAACCACCTAAAATTATTATCTCTACACAAATAAGTCATTTTAATGATGTAATTATCCGAATTGCGGACAACGGGACTGGAATAAACGATGCAGTAAAAGCTAAATTGTTCGATCCGTTTTTTACCACTAAACCAATTGGAAAAGGGACGGGTTTAGGATTGACAATTAGCTATCAAATTATAGTAGAAAAACATCGAGGTAAGTTAGAGTGTATATCTGCAATTGGTCAAGGAACGGAGTTTATTATTCAAATTCCCATTCGGCCACAATAAGAGATTACCTCATGAATATTATATTTTTAAGAGCAACTTTTGGCAATTGGTAATGCTTAAATATATTATTTACTCATCTTGATGAACGACTAAAACTCGACCGACAATTTCTCCTCGTAAAATCGTACTAATTTGGGCGGGTATCCCTGTTAAATTTACGGGTTTTGCCATATTATTTAAATCATTAATTTTCCACTCAGCAGCTAACTTTTTCCATATTTTCAATCTTCCTGAAATAGGATATTGAACCGAATCAATACCTATCAAACGTACTCCTCGCAAAATAAAAGGATAAACATTAGTATTAACTTCTGCACCCCCAACCAAACCACAAGCTGCGATACAACCAGCGTATTTCGTGCTTTTAATAATAGTTGCTAAAGTATTGCCTCCCACTGTATCGATTACTCCACTCCACCGTTCTTTTAGCAGTGCTTTATCACTAAGGTCGTTCGCTTCTTCCCTGGATATAATCGTTGCAGCCCCTAAAGATTTAAGATAATCATACTGCGATTTTTTCCCTGTAAATGCGACAACTGAATAACCTAATTTAGCCAATATAGAAATAGCTATACTACCGACTCCACCCGTTGCACCAGTTACTAAAACTTCGCCATCAGCAGGAGTAATAGAGCAAGGCTTGAAATTTTTCGTTTGCCATCATTGTAAAACACCTCACTAACTAATCATTTCTCTGGCCAAATGCTAAAGTAGTGGTATGTAGATAGCTCGCTTAATTACTACTAAAGCTGATTTATGAAAAATTACCGCTTTGTTCTTTGGCTCAACGGTTTATCTTTATTGTTGGTTTTGTTACTAGTTGTTTATGCCAAGTTATTTAGTCCATCAGTAAGTTTATTATTTTTTCCTCCGCCATCACCTATTTTTCCCGAACTGAGATTGCTAACCTATGCTTTTCAATTATTATGTGCCGTACCAGCCATAGTTTGCGCCTTCAGTTTCGGCTTGCTAAAAACTATTAATCCATTACACAAAAAAAATATTTTTATCCTAGCATCTGCCCTATTAACAGGAGCATTTTTGATGAATGAAATTTATCGATTTCATATCATTCTAACAGTATATGGCATTTCCAAAATTGTTACCAGCCTAGTTTACGGAATAGTAACCTTGATATACGCTGTAATGTTTTGGCGGATCATCAAATCAACGCCTTATTTTTTGTTATTGACGGGTATTAGTTTATTGTTTGCCGCGATAGTAGTAGATTCTCTTAACTTACATGGCGATGGAGTTCCTAGCGTACTGGAAGGCGTACCAAAATTATTTAGCGAAATCAACATAGCTCTTTATTATTGGTACGTTTGCCATCAGGAAATAATTAAAGAAGCTTATCATTACAAGTCAGAAAAAATAGAATAAGGTGGAATTCAATAGTCAGCAGCAAAAATTAAAATTTCCTTTTTCATTCTCATTGATTTGTCAAAATGAGTAAGTTATGAATTAGCGAATTTAGCATATGGCCCATTACGTAAAATTTTGGCTAAAGCATGATTATCCTTTCGTAAACCTTCATAAAAAAAGAAAATTTCTCCTGTAATGCCACAATGACGATTGTATGCGATCGCACTTAACAAATAGTTAGGGTCGATTCGATAAGATGAACCTAAATTCAACAAAATACCAGGTGCTAAAAGAGATAATTGTTCAGTGTTTAATTGCCAATTAACTAGGCGATCGACTAAAGATTTATAACTATGAAAATCGCGCCTATATAACTGGGGATGAATTAGATCGACTAATCCTTTATCAACCCAAGTTTTCGCATCTTGGAGATATTCTTTAAAACCCCAATCATAGATACTGGGTGCTATCGATATCAATAAATTAGGATCGATCGCTTTCACTTGACAGTAAATACGTGCCAAAAAATCAGTTAGCAAATCGCTACGCCACTGCAACCATTTTTCATTTTTATGATTATATGGCGGGCTGCATTTAAACTGCTTTCGATAGCAACTGACTGTATAAAAATCATAACCACCTTCTGATGGCAGGGCAGGTAATCTATCATCGCCTTGAATACCAGTAACATCGTAATTTGTCACTACTTCCAAAATCAAATTTAACAAAAAATCTTGTACTTCTGGATGAAAAGCATTCAGCCATTCAAAATTATTTTTCTTCAGCAAATTACCTTTGCGATCGCAAGCCGCCCAATCAGGCTTTTTCGCTAATAAATGCCCACCATTCTGATTGTAAGAACTAGCAAAACCATATTCAAACCAAGGAATCACCGCAATTTCTACCCGTTTTGCCGCTTCTATTACTTCCCCTAAAGGATCGCGCCCTTGATAACGGGGGTCAATTTCAACTCCGAACAACTTTCCCATCACTTGGCTGGGATAAACCGTATATCCCTTACTCCAAACAACCGGAAACACTACATTAAATCCCATTTCTGCCAAAAACTCCATTGCTTCGGTAATTCGTTGTTGAGAAGTCAGCACTAAGCTATCTGTATTGGGCAACCAAACACCGCGTATTTCCATCCTTAAATCCTAATTTAAATATTTATTAGCGTTGATTTTAATTTATAAAGTATTAATTTATACGCAAAATTATTTTGCTTTTCACCATTAATTCAAGTTTCTTAAACATAACCTCAATTTTATCTAAATTAAGCTAACATCGACAGACAATACGATTGTTAGGGAAAAAACAATGGCTCATGCTTGCTTCGTTGATTTTGATTTGATGTAATTGGTTATTTGTCATTGGTCATTGGTCATTTGTTATTAACGCAAGTTTCAGTTAGGAGTTGGTGGGTTTTTGCATCTTTTAAAAGAGAGTTAGGGGGAATTTAACCATCACTATTTGTAACTAGCAACTTGCGTTAACTAGCAACTTGAGTTATTAAGAAAAAGGTTGTTTGTTTCTGCCTTGCTCCCTACTCTCTGCCCTCTGCCACCTCAACAATAAAAATACAACCGAACACGATAATTTATAACGCTATGGTCGATCGCATTTTTTCACCGATTAATCTCAACTTCTCCATCCAAGGAAAAGGTTTCCCCGTCCTTTGCTTGCACGGACATCCAGGATCGGGCAATAGTATGTCCGTTTTCACTCAACATTTTTCCCAACGCTTCCAAACCATCGCCCCCGACTTGCGGGGATATGGCAAAAGTCAAACTAACCGCGATTTTGCCATGACAGATCATTTACACGATTTAGAAGCACTACTCGATCGCTTAAAGATCGATCGCTGTTTAGTACTGGGATGGTCGCTGGGTGGAATCTTAGCAATGGAATTAGCCCTCAAATGCCCGCAGCGAGTCAGCGGTTTAATCTTAATTGCTACCGCCGCCCGACCTCGCGGCAGCCATCCCCCCATCACTTGGCAAGATAATTTATACACCGGATTAGCTGCCATTATTAACCAACTGCAACCGGGTTCGCCTTGGAATATCGAGAATTTCGGCAAACGATCGCTCTTTCGTTACCTAATCCAGCAACATACTCCAAGTGCTTATTGCTACATCGCTACCGAAGCGATCGCCGCCTATTTGCGGACATCAAACCCAGCCATTCGCGCCCTCAACGCAGCATTGAGAGCTAGTTATAACCGATTAACAGACCTCTCCCAAATCGAATGCCCCGCTTTAGTTTTAGCAGGAGAAGCCGATCGCCACATCACCTGCGAGTCTAGTTTAGAAACAGCCCGTCACCTGAACAACTGCGAGTGGCACTGCTACCCTAACACTGCCCATCTTTTCCCTTGGGAAATTCCCCAACAGGTGTTAGCAGATATCGATCGCTGGCTGGAAAATCATCCAGAAGCGATCGATAATCTCAAAACTGCCTAATCCAGACCCGCAAACTTCCTTAACCTTCTTTTTGCACGGAACTATCCTTCTTCAAACTTTTTAGGTGTAACGTATTTGACCACCGCCGACGGAAAATTTCATAAAGAGCCATTCCCGCCGCCACCGAAGCATTCAAACTAGGAGTCTTACCCTGCAAGGGAACAGACACCAAAAAATCACAGCATCTTTGAGTTAAAAGGCTCAAACCTTCACCTTCCGAACCGATCACCAGTACAGTTGGTGTATAAAATTCTTTCACCGTATGTAGGGGCATACTAGCATCTGCCGCCGTCCCGTAAATCCAGAAACCAGCCGTCTTTAATTCTTCCAAAGCCTGACTGAGATTGACAACTCTCGCCACCGGCAAATTTTCCAAAGCACCAGAAGCCACTTTAATCACGGTGGAAGTAATTCCCACCGCACGTCTTTGCGGGATCACCATCCCTTGCACTCCCAAAGCTTCCGCCGTCCGAATAATTGCCCCCAAATTTTGCGGGTCGGTAATGCTATCGAGTACTACTAATACGGGTTGTTCGGAAGCGGATTTAGCTTTGGCAATCAAATCTGCTAATTCTATGTAACCATAAGGGGCAACTTGCGCTACCACACCCTGATGATTACCACGTTGGCAAATTTGGTCTAACCGTTTGGCTTCCACTTCATCAATTACCGCCCCGTTAGCTTTTGCCTGTTGTAATAAAGTATGAAAACGAGGATCGTAGCGTAACTGGGGCAGTATCCAGATGCGGTTGAGAGAACGTTGATTCTCTAACGCTGATAGCACGGTTTGGCGACCGTAAATTAAGTCTGTTTCTTCTTTTTCTTTTGTTTCTAAAGGAAGGTTTCTTACCTCTCTTTCTAAAGTAAGGTTTCGTACCTCCGCAGGCTTAGGTGACCGGACAATACCTTTAGCCACGCGAACCGGTTTACCAGTATTCGGTTTACCAGCATTTGGTTTACCAGTATTCGGTTTACCAGTATTCGGTTTACCAGCATTCAGCTTTAGCCTGGGCTTGAAAGACTTTTTCCGATTTGGTTGACCTTGAGCTTCCTGATTGCGATTTCTAGTAGCCATGTTTTTCTTGATAATTAAGTCAGTTGATTTTAGATTTTAGATTTTAGATTGCAGATTGAATAACTATCACTAAAATCTTTTCATATTTGCTATTTTGCCTTTAGGTCACTTTTTAAGGCAAAAGTGAAAATTTATTAATGTAGAAACCACATTAATTTAATATTTCTTTTGACTTTTGATGCCTTATACCGCAGCGAAAATTCTAAATTACTTCTCTAGAGAGGAGTCGAACTCCAATTGGGCTAGTAAGTAATTTAATCTTTCAGGATCGGTGATATATAAATATCCCAACAATGTTTCTAAACTTGTTGCTTTTTGATAAATTTTTGGTGGTAATCGCTTTGGGCCTCTGGTAGCTGCATTGCGTCCTCGCCGCAAAATGTTTAACTCTGTCTCGTTGAGGTGTGGTTCGAGCGATCGCAAATGCTCTGCCTGTGCTTCGGCTCTTACCTGTGACACCACTTGACTATGATAACTCTCGACTCTTTTCGGTGGCAGGAGATAACAGCTACGTATGTATAGCTCGTAAACCGCATCTCCCAGATACGCCAAAGCAGTAGGTGAAAGTTGCTGAACTTGCACTTGTGTTAAAGAGCAGGGGAAATTTAAGATAGGCATCTGGAACATTAAGCTAAATTCTATCAGAAATTGTACTTTCCGATCGTCTGATTTCAACCTGCAAGCTTAGGCGCATTGCCAAAACAAAATAGCTATCCAGGACAATCGCCGGATAGCAGGTAATTAATCGCTTTCCTTACTCAGCTACTTGATATTACCTAGTGCAGTATCCACTGAAGTTTGCAATGATAAAAACTGTTCTAAGCGTACTAGCTTCACAGTCTGAGTAACGCGGGGATTCGTAACAATTTGCAAAGAACCTTCCGCACCTTTCGCTTGTTTGGCTAGTTGCACTAAAGCGCCTAAACCAGAACTATCGACAAAATCTATTTGAGAAAGATCCAAAACAATATTTTTTGGCCCATCATCAATACACTTGCCGATTACTTTCCGAAAAGTTGGCTCTGAAAAGGCATCTAATAACCCGGTAAGGCGAAATAATTGGTATTTTTCCTTGACATCTCGCGTACCTCTCAGGCTAACAGTCAAGGTTAGTGGCTCAGGAATAATACCCTCCTAATTTATATACTCCAAAGTCGAGTTAGGTGCTGATTGCTATTTTGCTATTGTACTCCAACTGATCGGAAGCCGATAAAGTCTGAAGGATGAAGTCTGAAGGATGAATTCTCCGAGTCAGAATTTAGGAGTTAGAAGTCAGAATTCAGTAGTTAGACAATTAATTCATTTACATCTCCCCATCTTCCCATTTCCACTTCACCCCATTTCCACTTCACCCCTGGCGTGCTTCCCGCATGGTTTGGACGAATTTCTCGAACAGGTAGTCGGCGTCATGGGGGCCAGGGCTAGCTTCTGGGTGATATTGTACTGAGAATAAAGGTAGGGATTTGTGGCGTAAACCAGCGACGGTGCGATCGTTTAAATTCAAGTGAGAAATTTCGACTTGAGCATCTTGGATGGTTTCGGGATCGATCGCAAAACTATGATTTTGGCTGGTGATTTCCACCCTTTGCTGTAAACCAGCAGGCTGATTTAAACCTCGGTGACCGAATTTCAGCTTAAAGGTATTCGCACCCAACGACAAACCGAGAATTTGGTGTCCCATACAAATACCGAACACCGGTTTTTCGCTTTTCAGTAGCGCTTTAGTAGTTTCGATCCCTTCCGTCACTGCCGCCGGGTCGCCCGGGCCATTAGAGAGAAAAATCCCATCGGGGTTATGCTTCATAATTTCCTCCGGCGGCGTATCGGCGGGAACGACGATCACTCGGCAACCGTAACTGGCCAACCGTCTGAGGATATTCCGTTTCACTCCGAAGTCAAGGGCTACTACCGTGAATGTTTCTCCATTGCTAGATTCCACCGCTGGGTTAAACTCCCAAACTGATTCGGTAGGTTCCGACCACTCGTAAACTTTACGAGTTGTAACTTCCTTCACTAAATTTAACCCGGCCATGCTGGGTGCTGCTTGCACTTTGGCCAATAATGCTACCGGATCGAGGATTTCCGTGGAAATGCCGCCGTTCATTGCCCCAAACTGGCGAATTTTCCGGGTCAGCGCACGGGTATCGATGCCATAAATACCCGGAATATTATGTTGTTTGAGGTAATCAGGTAAAGACTGGGTAGATCGCCAGTTACTCGGTCGGGTGGTAATATTGCGAGCGATCACACCTTTGATCTGGGGTCGTTCCGATTCTTCGTCCTCTGGATTGACACCAGTATTACCTAGTTCTGGATAAGTAAAGGCGACGATTTGACCGCAATAACTGGGGTCGGTTAATACTTCTTGGTATCCGGTCATTCCGGTGTTAAATACCACTTCCCCGATGGTAGTTCCAGGGGCACCAAATGACCAACCGCGATAAACAGTGCCATCTACCAGCACGAGCAAAGCTGGTTGAGCATCAAAAAGAGGCATAATTTTTTAGGACTTCACTAAGGGCGATGCTATTATCACACGACTATCTTATGTCAGTGAGGCTTTTAAGAGTGTTTTGTGTTGAGATGCGATCGCATTTCTTTTCTATATTGGAGATGAGAGTAAAATCAAAACATAGAGAAATTCTAAATAAAAGTTGAAAAAACAAAATAATTGAAGCTTTTTATGTATAGAACTTATCCCATCCCTACACTAACAATATTACTATCAGGAATTTTAGTAATTGCAGCAGTTGGCTGTAGCAACGATCGTTCAACTAGCAGCCTTAGTAGTAATGCTCAACCAAGCATAACCGCTTCTCCTTCTACTCCGATTGCCAATACTTCTATCTCGGAATCGAAATCACCGCTAGTTAATCAAACGAAAGAAAACTCTTCTGTTTCCTCTCAATCCGATCTCAATAATTACCAGCAAGCACTTGTAAAAGCTGCCAGTGCCATTAGCATTACCGAATCTGCTCGCTCTTCAGAAGACTGGCAAATAGTAATCGGTAAATGGGAACAAGCAATTGATTTACTCAAAGCAATACCAGCTTCCAGCACCAACTATTCTAATGCCAAAGCTAAACTAGCTGAATATCAGCGCCAACTTGACTATGCGCGACAACAAGCAAATCCCAATTCTGGGCGGGCATTTTCGCCAGCAAAATGTTTAAATAAGTCGGATAAAAGCTCTTCAGTTGCTTCTGGTAAAGTTTTTAGGGTTCCGATCAAACGTCGAGTTGCGGGTACTGTGGTGGTTGACGTGACGTTTTTTAATTCGGGTTTGCAACAAACTTATGAGATGATTTTGGATACGGGAGCTAGCGGTACCGTGATTACTCCCCCAATGGCATCTGCTTTACGCACGAAACCGATCGGTTCGGTAAGAGCAGATACCGCTAGCGGTCAGGGGGTAACGTTTGCGATCGCTTGCATCGATTCCATCCAAGCAGGCGGTGCAGTACATAAAAATATACCAGTCGCGATCGGCTCTGCCCTAAACGTGGGATTGCTAGGGCAGAACTTTTTCGGCGACTACGATATAACGATTAAAAGCAATGTGGTGGAATTTCAACATCGCTAACGGAGAGAAGGTGCCGAAGTTAGCTACCCCTCTCTATACTCGGCGGTTGAAACCGCGACTATACAAACAAAGTCTGCCTACGCGGACTAAAGAATAAAAGGGGTATTTAAGCGAAATTTCGTATAACTCCTAAATCCTGACTCCTGAATTCTGAATTCTATTTCAAAAAATTAACTAATTCTTCCAACTTCGACCAAGCAGCACCGCTATTGAGGATATCTTTAGCGATCGCAATTCCTTTAGTATGTTCTCCCATCGGGATCGCATCGCTGACTTGCAGTGCTAAAGCAGCATTTAAAGCCACTACATCTTGTTGCGCTTGATTTCCTTTTCCTTGCAAAACATTTCTCAATATTTCGGCATTTTCCTCTACGTCACCGCCTTTAATTGCTGCTGTTGGTGCGGAAGTCAAACCGAGTTCTTGGGGATTGATGGAAGACATTTCTACTTCACCATCAGACAGGATTGCTAAGTCTGTCACATCTGCCAAACCTGCTTCATCAAGTTTTTCTCGTCCGTGAACCACGATCGCTTTTTGTGTCCTCAATTGACGCAAAGCATGGGCGATATTACCAATTAAGTTCGCCTCGCAAACCCCAATTACTTGACCGGTGGGGCGTAGCGGATTTACCAGCGGGCCTAATAAATTAAATACCGTCCGCACTTTTAACGTCCGACGCATCGGTGCTACCACTTTTAAAGCTGGATGCCACCCAGGTGCAAATAAAAAGGTTACTCCCACTTCCCACAAAGCAGCTTGTACTTTATTGGCGTCAGCACTTAAGTTAACGCCCAAAGCTTCTAAAACATCAGCCGAACCCACCCGACTGGAAGCAGAACGATTGCCATGTTTCGCTACATTTACCCCAGCAGCAGCAGCGACAAAAGCAACCGCCGTCGAAATATTAAAAGTTGACGCCCCATCACCGCCAGTGCCACAAGTATCGATTATCGGTACGGATTGGTTGATTTCCCTCGATTGGCCGTTACCTGATAGGCTTTGCAATACCTGCGCCATTCCTGCTAATTCTTCGGCTGACACGCCTTTAGACTGAATTGCTGCTAAAATTGCTCCCGATACCACAGGTTCGATCGACTCATTGAGCCATCCCTGCATTAACTGCGTGGCTTGTTCAAAAGATAAGGATTGTCGATCTAATAGTTGTTGTAACAAGCTAGTCCAAATTAGGGATAAATCGGAGGAGCTTTTTTCTATGGGTAAAGGAGAGTTGGTCATAAATAAATTAGGTAGGACTTACGCAGCTTTTATTTGGTTGATAGAGATCGAAATATAAATAATAAAATAAATTGGTATAGCAAAGCAAGTAACATTTCAGTTGTAGGCTAATTATTAAATTTATTAGTATCTATGCGTTTAAATCTATTTCAATCTGTTTGTAATAACTAATAATGCACCCCAAAATATACACTAAACAATTAAAATATCGACCATTAAATTTAAAAAGATTTTCCATGTAAATCTATTGTTTTACTTATATTTAACCAATATTTAAATGACTCAATTTATGGTTAAAAAGGCAATTAATTAATTATTTAATTAATTAAGCTTATTAATGGTTATTGAGTAGTAAAAAAATAAAATAATTGGACTACCGATTACCCAATATCTACTACCCAGTAGCTATTATTAATCTTTTGTTTATTGTATTAAAAATATATAATAAAAATTATACCTCGTGACAGATGACAAAAGAACTATTGTATAAATTCATACTAGAGGGTTGCATCTTTGAAAAAGTCCAATTGTTAATACTTTTGTTTAAATCTGCTTTAATCTATCTGAGCTAAGTAAGTAATGAACGGCACAACTACAATTCAAGTATGCGGTCAGAACCTTGAATGGCAACCCACTCAGGGTATCGTCACCTATGAAAACTTACCGACCATGATGATATGGATCGATACCACATTGGCGGGTTTGATGGCTGGAGTACAGGCAATGGTGGGAACCGATCGCTTTTGTTCGGCTTTGCAAAACCAGGGGCGCAAAAGCGCACGAGCCGATTGGCAAGTGATTTCCCAGTTTGAGGATTTCCGAACGGGTTTTGAAGCGCTCAACTCGATCGCAAAAGTAGCAGGTTGGGGCAGTTGGGAGTTGATTTCCCTAGATGGAGAAAAGCAGCGATGTTGTTTCCGAATTGAAAATTCTTGGGAAGGGCTGTATCAAAAAACGTTGGGAGTTTGCTGGGGTAGCAGTTTTCTGGCTGGTAAGTTGGCTGGATACGCTGAAAAATTGTTTGAGACTAACTGCGATGCCGAACAAACGGCTTTTATTGCCAGAGGAGACAAATTTGATGAATTTGTCGTGAAGCCTGCCAAATACGCGATCGCAGAACAGGTCGATCGCGTTTTGGCAACAGATCAAACTACTTGCGACCAAATGGCAGTGACTTTAGAAAACCTCAAGCAAGAAATCGCCAAACGCCAACAAGTAGAAGAAACCTTGCGCCATAGCGAACAGCGATATCGCTCTCTAGTACTGGCAACTTCTCAGATTGTTTGGACAACTGACGAGCGAGGAAAAGTGGTAGATATGCCCAGTTGGAGGGCGTATACGGGACAGACGAAAGAAGAAGTAGAAGGCTGGGGTTGGCTGTCAGCAGTGCATCCAGAAGATCGCGATCGCACTGCCGAAGTTTGGTTGAATGCCTTAGCTAACAAAACACTTTACGATACGGAATATCGTCTGCGGGCTGCTGATGGAACTTATCGATATTTTGCAGTGCGAGGCGTTCCCGTATTGAATGAAGATAGTCAAGTGCGCGAGTGGATCGGTACTTGTACCGATATTGAAGAACGCAAACAAACAGAAAAACAATTAATTTGCTATCAAGAACATTTAGCCGATTTAGTTCTGGAGCGAACTGCGGAATTAGCGAAAACAAATCATCAATTGGAACAAAAAATCAGTCAACTTCAGCAAGCAGAAAGAGCACGCAGTTTAGCATTAACCCAAGAGCAAGCCGCCCGTACCCAAGCAGAAGCGTTATTAAAAGAACGCGATCGAACTCTTCAACGTTTGCAAGAAAGCGAACAACGCTATCGATCTTTGATTCTGGCTACTTCTCAAATAGTTTGGAATAGCGGTAGCGATTTGGAAGGAGATTTGCCAAGCTGGAGAGGTTACACGGGACAGACGAAAGAAGAAGTACAAGGCTGGGGTTGGTTGGATGCCGTCCACCCGGACGATCGCGATCGCACTGCCCAAATTTGGACAGAAGCAAAAAAACAAAAAAAAGTTTTTAAAACCGTTTATCGTCTGCGGGGTGCGGATGGGATTTATCGCTATTTTTCCGTGCGTGCGGTTCCTCTTTTAGCAACAGATGGTTCGATCCGAGAATGGATTGGAGTTTGCACCGATATCAACGATCGCAAATTAGCCGAAGAAGCACTTCATGAAAGCCAAGCTCGATTCCAAAGGTTAGCAGCTAACGTACCGGGAACGATCTTTCAAATGCGGCTTTCTATAGATGATTCTCGCTGCTTTACTTACGTGAGTCCTGGTTGTCGGGAATTGTGGGAAAAAGAAGTAGAAGAAATTCAGCAAAATGCCGATCGCCTATTCGATTTAATTCATCCAGATGACCGAGAAAGTTTTGAGAAGTCGATCGCTATTTCCGCTCGAACTTTACAACCTTGGAATTACGAATGGCGCGTTATCGTTCCATCGGGTGCGCTCAAATGGATGCAAGTTAGTTCTCGATGTGAAAAGCTGCCTAACGGCGAAATCGTTTGGGATGGAGTGGCGATCGACATTACCGATCGCAAGCAAGTAGAAGAAGCACTCCAACAAAGTCAAATGAGATTCCAACGGCTAGCTGCTAATATACCGGGAATGATTTCCCAATGGGTAATGCACCCCGATGGTTCGATCGATTTAACTTACGTCAGTTCTGGATGTCGGGAATTGCACGAATTAGAACCCGAGTATATGCAGCAAAACCCTACCTGCGGTCTTGATTCTACTCATCCCGACGATCGCAAAATTGCCGAAAACGCGATCGCATTGTCAGCCCGAACATTGGAACCAGCTAACTTTCAAGTCCGCATCATTACACCATCCGGACGCCTCAAATGGGTACAAGTAATCAGTCGTCCGGAAAAACTAGCTAATGGCGATATTGTGTGGGATGGTTTGACCGTTGATATTACCGATCGCAAACAAGCAGAAGAAGCCGTAAGGCAATCGGAAATCAAATTCAGGACTTTATACGAATCTACCGGTACGGCAGTAATTCTTTGGGGAGACAACAACTTTTTCGATTGCAATAGTGCAGCATTACAAATGTTTGGCGCTACCGAAAAACCACAATTATCTAGTAAGCCTCCTTATGAATTTTCGCCACTAATTCAACCAAATGGTGTAGATTCACCTACGCTTGCCGAACAATATAAAAAACAAATTTTCATACAAGGAAATTATTCTTTTGAATGGACTCACCGCCGCTTAGATGGTACAGATTTTCCCGTTTACGTAACGGTGACTTCAATCGATTTGGGAGACAAAAAGATATTACAATCAGTCATTCAGGACTTAACCGAACGCAAGCAAGCAGAAGAAGCATTACGACAATCGGAAGCCCGCGAAAGGCAAAGAGCTTTGCAACTCGAACAAACGATCGAAGAACTTCGCCGTACCCAATCTCAACTGATTCAAAGCGAAAAAATGTCTAGCTTAGGACAGTTAGTGGCTGGCGTTGCTCATGAAATCAATAATCCTGTTAACTTTATTTATGGAAATCTTACCTATGCGACTCAATATACAGAAGAACTGCTAAATTTACTCCAAATTTATCAACAAACTTATCCGCAACCCAGCCCAGAAATTCAACAGAAAATTCAATTAATCGACTTAGATTTCATTGCAGAAGACCTGCCTAAATTATTATCTTCTATCAAAGTAGGAGCAGAACGCATCCGTCAAATAGTGCTGAGTTTGCGTAATTTCTCTCGCTTAGATGAAGCAGAAATGAAAGCTGTAGATATTCACGAAGGTATTGAAAGCACTCTGCTTATTTTACAAAATCGCTTGAAATCTAAACCAGAATATGCGGCGATTGAGTTAATTAAAGAGTACGGTCATTTACCGAAAGTAGAGTGTTATGCCGGACAATTAAATCAGGTGTTCATGAATTTATTAACTAATGCGATTGATGCTTTAGATACATTAGTAAATAAGGAAAATTATTCATTAATTAATCAAACCAATCAAACTAATATATACCCACTTAAAAGAACGATTCGGATCGTTACTGAATTTATAGAAGATCGCCAAGTCGCGATCCGGATTATTGATAATGGCCCTGGCATAACCGAAGAAATCCGCGAACGTTTATTCGACCCTTTCTTTACCACCAAACCAGTTGGTAAAGGAACTGGTTTAGGTTTATCAATTAGTTATCAAATTGTAGTAGCAAAACATGGCGGTCAATTATACTGCATTTCCCAACCAGGTAGCGGAGCAGAATTCGTAGTTCAAATTCCGATTGGTCAGAAAAAATAAATAAAGGATGAAGGATAAAGGATGAAGTCTGAATTCAGAATTCTCCGAGCCAGAATTCAGAATACAAAACAACTATTCTCTGTCCCTTAAACTCCTTCCCTTTCTCTTCCTGCTCCCCATCACTCCATCAGCCTAAACATACAAATTAAACAGGTAACGGCTTACCGATTAGGGCTAGTTGTGTTTCCGGAAATCGATCGCGCAAGTTGTAGATGCTCTTGGAGAACCGGCACTGTTTGGGCTGCAAACGCTTTTAAATCAGCATCTTCTCCCTGTTCTGCCTGAGTTTGATACAACGCTAAACCTTTAGTATGATCCTCAACCATGTGCTGCATATATTGGCGATCGAACTCAGCACCAGAAAGTCTTGATAACTTCTCTCTCACCGATTGGTTTTGCGAGCCCATATCAGTGGGAAGGGAAAAACCTTTTTCGCTGGCAATTTGTCTGAGTCGATCGTTTGCTTGTGTGTGATCCCGAACCATTCTTTGTCCGAATTGTTTGACCGCATCGCTAGATCCGCGTTGGGCTGCTAGTTGTCCGAGTTGAACTTCTGCAATACCATCTCGAGCAGCTTGAGTCACGAATTGTCGATCGGTATCGCCAATATTAGAATCGCCTTCACTTTGCGCGGAGGTTGGATTAGGAGTGGTTTGCTCTGGCTGAGTGGTTGTGCTTTCCGGTGTAGTCGTTTCGTCTGTGGGAGTGGTTCGCTCTGGTTGAGTAGTTGTTCTTTCCGGTATATTCGTCTCGTCTGATTGAGCTTTTGTGGATGTATTAATCGTGACAATCGAGAGAGCGATCGCCGCCAAGATTGCCATCGTAGTTCCGGTTTTTAACATGGTTTCGTTCTTCACCTAATTTAAAGAAGTTTTAGTTTCTTTTTTTGGGTTTGTTATTAATCAAACGGATATAGTAGCTTTGGCCAAAGCTACTCAGTTAATCCTAAAGAGCCAACGGTTACCTTCCCTCTTACTTTTGAAAGGATATTATTTTTAAACTTATCTAAAAAAATATTCCAAAAGGGATATGCTGCGACTAAAGTATAAGTTTAAGATTGACAATTTATCTAAGAAAACTATAAATTATGTTTATCTTAAAAAATAAGATATTCAAATTCTGGCAAAATAGATAAATTTTATAAATATTTATTGGCTTCTTCATCAACCAATTAATCATCAAATCTAACACTAGGGTGAGCGAGGTACGGACGAAAATTTCTGCAAAAAACTAATAGCTAACAAACCGTACCCTAACCCACAATTCCCCTCATTTGTAACCTTTTTTTTGCGCTAGTTCCCAGGCTCATCCTGGGAACTAGCGATCGCGAAGTTGGAGCATCGCTTTGGTAAACTACAGAGTTAACAAAATCTAAAATCGATTACGTGCCTAGCATTTGCAACTTATACAAACCAGCATAAAGTCCCTCTTGCTGCAATAGTTCCTCATGACTGCCCGATTCTACTAATTCTCCCCGCTTGAGTACGAAAATGCGATCGACATTACGAATCGTCGAAAGTCGGTGAGCGATAATAATTGCCGTGCGCTTTTCTAACAAGAGTTCCAACGCTTCCTGAATTAACGCTTCCGTTCCCACATCTAAGCTGGCAGTTGCTTCATCCAAAACTAAAATGCGGGGATTGCGAATTGCCGCACGAGCAAAAGCTAACAGCTGTTTTTGTCCACCAGAAAGATTAGTTCCTCGTTCTCGCAATTCCGTATCGTATCCTTGGGGCAACTGTTCGATAAACTGGGCAACATTTGTTTGTTCGGCTGCTGTTTTAATCTGCTCCAAAGAGTATGTTTCTCCGAGAGTAATATTGCTTTTTACATCTCCGGCAAACAGAAACCCATCTTGCAAAATTACACCCATGTGACGCCGCAATTCGGTTTGCGGTAAATCTCGAATATCCACCCCATCAATGAGAATTCGACCCTCAGTAGGTTCGTAAAGACGAGATAACAGGCGCACGATCGAGCTTTTACCAGCACCGGTGGGGCCAACTAAAGCGATTTTTTCACCGGGATGAATGGTAAAATCTAAATCCTTGAGAACGTATTCATTTGGTTTGTACGCGAAAGAAACTTTCTCAAAGCGAATTTCTCCACCTTTTACTCCTCTAGCTGGCGGTAGAGATTTAGGATGTTCGGGATCGCGAATTTCGATCGGTTCGTTGAGGATATCGGTAATCCGTTCGACTGCCGTGAAACCTGCTTGAATGGAAGTGAATTTTTCTGCTAATTGTCGTAAAGGATCGAATAAACGCTGAGCATACAGAATAAAGGTAGATAAAATCCCGAAACTAAAATTATTCTGCATGACAAACCAGCCGCCTAACCAGAGAACGCCCGCGATCGCAATTAGCGAAATCCACTCTAAAGTGGCAGAAACCGCCGCATCGTAAAAGTTAGTTTTGTCTATCTCGCGCACGTAGCGACGGTTAATCGTCCGAAAATACTCGGAATTAAACTGTTCCCGACGGAACAACTGCACTACGTTCACCCCGACAATATTCTCTTGCAAAATGGCATTTAAGGCAGAAAGTTCTTCCCTTGCTTTGTAATTTGATTGGCGATACTGCTGTTGAAAATAAATAATAATTGCCGATACGGGTACTAGCATTAACACCAACATCAAAGCTAATTGCCATTGCAATAAAAACATCGAAATCGCGATTACCACGATCGAAAATAAATCGCTGACAATCCCAATTGCCCCTGTCGAAAAAACATCTCCTAATGCTTCTACATCACTGGTGAGGCGAGTAATTAATTTTCCTACCGGAGTGCGATCGAAAAAGCGTACCGCTAAAGAAGTAACGTGAGTGAATAAATCTTTGCGAATAGCGGCAGTAATTTGTTGACCTACCTTTTGGACGGTGAACCCTTGAATGCTAACCAGTGCAGTACGCCCCACTACTGTTAGCAGCAATAAAGCCAACAAAATATTAAATGCTTCCGGAAAAGGACGATTTTGCAGAAAAGCAAATGTAGTTTGTTCGCCCCGAATTAAGGAAATTGCTTGCCCGATTAAAATAGGTTGAATTGCCGCAGAAATCGAGACAGGCAACAATAATACGATCGCCAGGGTTAGCAAACGCTTGCTTTGGCGAGCATAAGGCACCAAGCGCAAGAATAACCGCCAGTCACTCTCGCGGCGATGCGATCGTCTATTTTGCAAATCCTCGCTCCGTGGGGATAAACTTGTCATGAGTCAGGTATTTATACTTTGATGGCTTCCACTTCTAATTTAATCATTGGCATATGTACCAAACCATCCGTATCTGGTGGAATCATCTCTAAGTATAGATTAGTTAAATCTTCGACAAACTCTTCACGCAAATTTTCCGGCACGTTATTAGTATAAGAAAACCAAGTAGTCCGCACTAATCCCTTAAATGCTTCTTTGCCTGAAAAAATCAATTCCGTGGGAATTTCTTCGACAAGGTTTGGTGCTAAACCCACTTTTTCTAGCATATCTTTATATTCATCAGCATTATACAAACCCAGCGATGAATTTTTGCTTTTCTGTTCCCGAAAATAATCCTTCCATTTACCCAGGCTCAATAACCTTCCTTCAAATTCAACCTGGGTCTCTTCATATCCTTTAGCTGCCAATAAAAGATGCACTTTTCCCAAGGGCTTGAGGCTTTTTTTGATTCCTGCCAAGACAGGTAAGTGATCGGCAATCCAGTGCAAACAATTACAAGAATAAATGAGATCGAATTCCCGCTCGAAATCTAAATTTCTAGCATCTTTGCATTGGAAACTCAGATTGGAAAATTTACTGGAGGGAAACTTATCTTTGGCAAACTCAATCATTTCTGGAGAACTATCTATCCCCATTACCGAGCCGCTTGGTACGAGCGCAGCAACTTCAACGGTAACTTTTCCATCTCCGCAGCCAATATCGAGAATCCTTTCATCACCTTTAATAGCTAATTTACCAATTAATTCTCTAGCAACTCTTTGTTGTTCAGAAGAATGACGATGATAATCTTCTGCATTCCATTTGTACATAGTTTTTTCCTAGATAAATGTCCAATAAAAAGCATGGTCTAAATTAGACCGTACTTTTTAAATCACAGCAGTCAACAGCCAAATATCAGTCATTTGCCATCTAAATTTAGTAATTGGTGAATAGCTAATGACCAATAATTAATGACAAATGACCGAGCGCTAATGACCAACAGTAGAGAGAATAGTTTTTCTCACCTGCTCGACCAAATTGTATAAGTTATCCGTGTTGAGACGATAACTTAAAGGATGAGCAATTAGTCGTGCTGTACTTTCAAACAACACATCTACTTCTATTAATCCATTCTCTTTCAAAGTACGTCCGGTAGAAACTAAATCTACAATAGCCTCAGACATTCCAGTAATCGGCCCCAATTCTACCGAACCATAAAGTGGCACAATTTCTATTGGCAAATCTAAACTATGAAAGTACTCAGCCGCACAGTTAACGAACTTGGAAGCGACTCTACCGTGCGGAGGTAGTTCCAAAGCAGATTGGTAAGGACTGGTAGATTTTACTGCTACCGACATCCGACAGCGACCGAATTGGAGGTCAGCTAAGTGGGCCACTTTTGGTTGTTTCTCCCGTAACACGTCATAACCCACAATACCCAGTTGTGCTTGGCCGTATTCTACGTAAACCGGGACATCATGCGTCCTCACTAGCAAAGCTTTGGCAGTATTGGTGGGGTCTTGAATTTGCAGTTGACGATTAGCTGAATCGAGAAAAGCACTGAAATCTAATCCGACTGCTTGCAGCAGACGAATGCTATCTTTCAAAAGTGCGCCTTTAGGTAATGCAACAGTCAGCATAGAAAGAGTTTTGAGGTTTTAGATTTTAGATTTTAGATGATGAAATGACTGATTTTTCATGATTTATTGTTGATTCTGGGTTGATGATAGGCGAGCCTATCAGCCAAGAAGTCATAAGCCAAAATCTAAAATTCACCCATTCCCAATCCAAGCTGTATCATATCGCTTCCGGAAAACAGTTTGCGCGATCGCGCCTTTTGTTTGTCTACCTTAACAACCACAGCTACTACATTCCCGCGATCGCATTTCCAGTAGTATCCTTGACTCTGGAGCGCTCAAAGGGTAGCAGTACAAGTAATGCGAATTCTTTTAGTTGATGATGAAGTCGAGCTAACCGACCCGCTCAAAGCCGTGTTGACTCGCGAAGGTTATACCGTAGATGTAGCTTACGACGGACTTTCCGGCCAACAACTAGCCGTAGAAAAAAATTACGACCTATTAATTTTAGATTGGATGTTACCTCAAACCAGCGGATTAGAAATTTGTCAGCAATTGCGACAAGTTGGGCTAACCACACCCGTTTTATTTCTCACTGCTAAAGACACTTTAGATGACCGAGTACAAGGTTTAGATGCAGGAGCGGATGATTATTTAGTAAAACCTTTTGAACTGCGCGAATTATTAGCACGAGTTCGCGCCCTCTTGCGCCGTTCTGTCGCCCTCGAATCTGCTGGTATTAGCCAGCGTCTAAAAGTCGATGATTTAGAGTTAGATATTGAAAATCAAGTAGCTTATCGTCTGGGACGTACCATCGATTTATCTGAAAAAGAAAGTCAGTTATTAGAATATTTTATGCGCCATCCCGGTCAACTACTAACTCACGATCAAATTTATCAACACTTATGGAATGAAGGCGAACAGCCTAGTAGTAATGTATTGGCAGCTTTGATTCGCTTATTGCGCCGGAAAATAGAAGCTAATGGCGAAGCTCAATTGATTCATACCGTGTATGGAAAAGGCTATCGATTTGGAGAAACCAGCCATTAGCGGCATTTTTTTTGTCATAAAAACCAGTCAAATAATCGTTTGCTAAAACCGACTTAATTATTGTCTTTTTCAGTTAATTTCAATGATTTTTACTACGTTCCGGAACGCCTGCCATACCATGCGAAATAACATTCGTCATCAATTGAGTTAAAGTAAATGAAACAGTTGTTTAACATGAAGGGTATGAATATAAAATTTACTCCCACTCCAGAAGAAATTACGCAAACCAAACAAAAGATCGATGCCTATATTCAAAGCATCGACGCTAATCCAGACCATCGAGCAGGCGCGTATCCTTATTATTTATTTCACCCGGCTGGAGAAACGATTTACGGAACCGCGCTGATATTTCACGGTTTCAGTGCTAAACCTCACCAGATGTGGCGGTTAGCCGATTATCTTTTCCGCAATGGATTTAACGTTTATCAAGCAACTTTAGCAGGTCATGCTTTTATCCCACCAGATAAATATTGGCCACAAGTAGATCTCAAGCCGGAAATTGCGATTCCTTTGCGAGAAAAGGTACGGCAAGACCCCGTTTTACAAAACTTTTTTGCTAATCTAGCAAATAGTTCATCTGGTTTCGTTCGTCCCGATTTCCATCAAAATATTGCTTTAGTGGCTCGATTATTAAAAATTGAACCCCGGCTATTAGACATTATTAAGGCAATTGAACTAAATAACGATCCTGATTTCGATCGATATTTCATTTCTTCCCATATGAATTATCTAACCGATGCCAGGGAACGTCTGACAGAATTAGATGCCATGCCCGGGCCTGTTTATACAATTGGTTTATCAGTTGGTGGGTCGGTAGCATTAGGTTTAGCCGCAGACCAACCAAATCGCGTTAAAAAAGTTGTTACCTATGCACCACTTTTAGAAATATATGGAGAAGAGAGAGAGCGATACGTAAATTTAGCTGGGCCGCTAGACATTAGCGAGCTAGGTTGGGACCCAGAGTTGCGTTTTCCCGTGGGCTGTTTTACTGCTGCTAGCAGATTTGGTGGTTTTGTTCGCACTCCGAAGAACGTGCAAACTTTACGGAGTATCCCGACATTTATGGTGTTAACTGAAAATGAGGATGCAGCCGATATTAAAACTAATCAATTATTTTTTGAAGCGCTAGGAGGAGAACGCAGAGGACATCAGTTTTATCTTTATCCTGCTGGTGATATGGTACCTCATCCACTGGTAGACCCGACGGAAGTGAGTCAGGGAATGAGCAATCGTTTTTGGCAAAGTCTTTATCAAGAAACTTACCGTTTCTTAACTAATGGTGAAGTTGATGAAAGTAACATGAGTAACCTCGAACAAAATACGGATTTGCCACAAGTACCGCCAATTACTAATTGATAGTGGAAAATATTTTAAGTAGGTAGGTGTGAAAAACGAAGGTAGATTTGTAAGGGCGGGTTTAGTTAGAGTGCTTGATATACAAACGTTTTACTCGCTTATCTTACCCGCCCTGCCTATGTGCGTTTATCCATACCATCCTACTTACTAGGGCAAGAAATTCGGTTTTTTTCAAAAAAGCCGGGTTTCTATATGATTAAACAGTTTCTCGATACAAAGAATGAAGTAAATTTTCTAATTTTTCATCTGGACAGCACTCAATTAATATTTCAAAAGCATCTAATAATTTAGCGGCACTGTCTCCCAATATGGGACTCAATCCCCATACATCTTGTACCCATTCGCGGGGGCGAGAATCATCAAAAATGAGGCGTTCTAATAGTTGTTTTGCTTCTAATTTAGAGATAGACATGGGAGTTATGGGGAATCACAACAAAAATTGTCGATCGAATAACTAATTATATACATTTTCGGTAATTTTTAGGTTTTATTTGCCTAAGGTACTGAGTTGATTTTGCATTTTTTCGCGCAATTGTTGCGCTCGTTGATAGTTTAAACGGTTATTATCTAATTGATGATTATTTTTTGGCTCTGGGGTATTAAGTGGTTGGATATAGTAACGCAAATGACTTTTCATTGCCCAAACTCCCATTGATGGAAAAAAAGCAAAAACAATCATTAATAATGATAATGGTAAAAAAGGTAAACTAAATTTTCTGGCCAATTTTTTTAAGTCTTTTGCCCGAGGATGTAAGGATTCGTTGCCTAAACAAATTACTGGTAAAATCGGAATTTGATAGCGATCGCTTAAAGTGATAAAGCTGGGATGAAATGTTTGTAGTTCGTAGCGCGATCGCCAACCTTTGCTAGGGCCGCGCAAACCTTCTGGAGCATATAATAAAATGGTTTTTCGGGCAACTGCTGCTTCAAATTCATCGAATTCTGCCCGCACTCCTCCCATAACTTTAGACCATCCTGGTGGCAACCACCAAATTACCCAAGGATGCTCGAATAATGAAACGCCAGCTAATGGTTGGATCGTCCAACCCCGGGCGTGACCTAATAGATAAGCTAGTACCAAAAAATCCCAAGGAAAAGACATTCCCGCGTGATTCATTGCCACAATTAACGGCCCGGTTTCTGGCAAATTTTCTATTTGTTGTAATTCACCGCGAAAGTAATGTTTGACGATCGGAGCAAGTAGTTCTTCGCGAAAAGCTTTTTGATAATTAGGCTCGAATTGACAAACATCTCGACGAGGTAACCGAAATCCCAGTCGCAACCAACGAATTAATAATGCCAAATAAAAGCCGCCTGGTATTAAAAATAAGCCATATTCTAACCAATTCCAACCATCTGGATCGTCATGATAATGTTGCCAGTGTCGGTTAAATAAAATCAGCCAACCTGGAGGATACCAAAGGCAAAACCAATCGAACCAAGTAAATTTGTAGCTCTCAGGTTTCATATCAGATTCCCTTCCCGATCGGTAATTGATTTTTCATAGGCGGCTGGCGAATGGTCGGTTTCAAATTTAACCGCAGATGGAATCGACATTTACAGGTAATTTTGGATGTGTTGACTGATTTTGGCAATCAGTCTGTTGAGAGATGAAATATCATGTTTGTCCGATCAAATTAGCAACTACTGTGGCTAATTTAGCAGGTTCAACGGGTTTGGGTACGTGCATATGAAAGCCTGCTTGGATTGCTTTGCGGCGGTCTTCATCTCTGGCAAAAGCCGTGAGTGCGATCGCGCGAATTTGTCCTCCTCGTTCGACTTCTAATTCCCTCACTTTGCGAATTAAAGCATAACCATCTTCTTCTGGCATTCCAATATCGCTTAGTAATACGTCTGGTTTGAGTTTTTCGATCGCGTTTATTGCCTCGAAAGCCGTATTGACTGTGGTGACCTCTGCTCCGTATTGAGCTAGCACCGTAGCGATCAGATCGCAAGTATCGCGATCGTCATCCACCACCAATACATTTAAACCGTCGATCGCCCACAGATTATTTAATAATTCTTCCTGTTTTGACGCTGGCGAAACTAGCTGATGCTGTTGATTTTGAACCATTAGCGGTAAAAAAATAGTAAATGTAGCTCCCTTGCCTTCTCCTTCACTAAAAGCATTGACGGTTCCGCCGTGCAGTTCTACTAAGCGACGCACGATCGTCAGTCCCAGTCCCAGTCCTCCATGAGACCTGGTGATCGAGCTATCCTCTTGACGAAATCCCTCAAAAACATGGGGCAGAAAATCCGGGCTGATTCCCTTTCCCGTATCGCTCACCGTAATTTGAGCGCGTGATACCACGGAGCGATCGTTTCTGCAATCTTCTAATAATAAGCTAACTTCGATTTTGCCTGCTTCCGGGGTAAATTTTGCCGCATTAGAGAGCAGATTGCTAACTACTTGCAGCAAGCGAGACCGATCGCCGATGACTGCCCCCACGCGAGGATCGATGTTCATTTCTAATTGAATGGATTTCGCTTCTAACTCTGGTTTAATAGTTTCAATTGCTTCTTCGATCGCCGAATCTAAATAAACAGGTTGAATACTCAAGCGAATTTTGCCGCGAATAATCCGAGAAACGTCAAGGATATCCTCAATTAGAGTCACTTGTTGCTTGGCATTGCGTTCGATCGTTTCTAGTGCCTTATGAACGGTTGCTTCGTTCATTTTACGAGTGCGAAGCATTTGCGCCCAACCCAAAATCGAGTTAAGGGGGGTGCGGAGTTCGTGAGAGACCACAGCCAGAAATTCGTCTTTGATTCGATTGGCGGTTTCGGCTTCTTGACGGGCTTTTTGTTCTGCTTCGTAAGAGTTAGCCCGATCGATCGCTAAAGCAATGCGATCGGCAACTAACTGCAACAAACGCAAATCATCTAAAGTAAATTGACGAATATCAAGAGTACCTACTCGAACGACTCCCAATACGCGATCGTTCACCAGCAAAGGCGCACCCATGAGGGACTGTATCTTCTGTTTTTGCAATATCGGACTGTAAACTTGTCGGTAAGCATTTTGTTCTATGACGATCGGCTGACGTTGTAGCGCCATGCGACCTGCAAATCCTTCCCCGATCGGAACGTGCAATTCATTCTTGAGTTCTTTCTCTAATCCCTTAGCTGCCCGTAATACCAGGCTATTGCTTTGTTCCTCCATCAACAGAATCGCCGCGCTATCCGCCTGCAAAACTTCACTAATGCGGTTGAGCGACTCCTGCAATAGTTCTTCTAGGGAAAGATGATTGAGCGCTACATCGCTCACTGCTTGCAACCTTTGCACCATATCGGTAGCTGCCTCAGCCAATTTTCTAGTCACTTGTTCCCGTTCTAAAAGTCTCGTGCGTTCCTCTTGGGCTTGCTTTTGCTCTTCGATATCCGTGTTCGTGCCGAACCACTTGACAATTTGACCGGAACTGTCCCGCATTGGCACTGCTAATCCCAACATCCAGCTATATTTTCCATTTGCCCTTTTAACTCTCGCTTCAATTTGGAAAGGGCAACCTGTTTGCACGGCGTTTTGCCAAATTTCGCTACATTTTGGCAAATCATCGGGATATACGGTCGCCTGCCATCCTTCAAGCTGAATTTGTTCTGCCGTCAACCCAGTATATTCGCACCAACGTTGGCTGTAGTAATCAACTTCACCATTTGGTTTAGCCGTCCATACTAATTGGGGAATCGATTCTGCCAAAAAGCGATAATATTGCTCGTTTGCTTGAGCTTTTAAACGCGCTGCTTGCTCTAGGGCTAAAATTTCCGTGCGTTGCGCTTCTACCCTTTGACGTTCGATCGCTTCTGCCAAGATATTAGCCGCTGCTTGGAAAAAGTGAATATCATCTTTGGTAAATGTTCGGTGTCGCGTGGAATGAGTACCCAAAACCCCCCAAGGTCGATCGCGTCCGGCAATAATGACGCTCAAACCGCTAATCACACCGTGAGCGTGTAATAAAGGAGGGCCATTAAATCTGGTTTCCGTTCGCAAATCGGTGACTACTACGGGTTCTTTGACAAGCAGAGTATAACCTGCCTGGGAATTTATTCCCGCATCTACTGTAGCTTGACCGACCAATCCTGGTTGCCAACCCACGCCCGATCGCAGCAGTAGTTTTTCTGGTTCTTCTCCTAATTCTTCTGTCTTGGGAAGTAGTTCTAAAATTTTGCAATATTCCGTGTTGAGGGTTTGAGCGATCGCGCGAACGGTTTTGTCCATTAGGGTAGACAAATCGATGCCAGAAAGTGCTTGTTGACCGAGATCGGCGATCGTCTCTTGCTGACGCGCCCTCACTTTTAATTCTTCTTCTGCTTGCTTGCGCTGGTCAATATCTTCAACCACAGAAATAAAATATTTAGGTTCTCCCCGATCGTTCCGGATTAAAGATGCGGTTAAATTAATCCAAATTGAAGAACCATCTTGGCGAAGATAGCGCTTTTCCAGTGAATATGTCTGAATCTCATCAGCCAACAATTGGCGAACGTATTCCAGATCGGCATCTAAATCGTCAGGATGGGTAATTTCCTGAAAGGTTAGTTTTAGTAATTCTTCATGAGTGTAACCGAGGATTTGGTAAAGCTTTTGGTTTACTTCTAACCACTTTCCATCAATTCCCACATGAGCAATGCCAACTGCTGCTTGATTGAAGGTCGCGCTAAATAGTTGTTCCCTTTCTCGCCATACTTGTTCGGCTTGTTTGCGTTCGCTGATATCCCATACTGAAGACACCCGAACAGCGCGACCTCGATCGGTACAATTTCGCCCAATTATTTCTAATGAAAAAGTCGTACCATCTTTTCTGATTCCCGTTATTTCATAAGGCTTATCATCACCAGAACGCATATTTTGCATCATCGCATCAAAGGATTCTGCGGTCACGAAATCTGAGGCAATTTTACCAATAACTTCATCTAATTCATATCCAAAAATTCTCGCAAATGATGGATTAGCATCGATAATTTTTCCCATTTCCTGAATGACAATACCTTCTAAAGCAACATCAGATAAAGCACTAAATTTCAACTCTCTCTCCCGCATTGCCTCCCGTGCCTGCTGTCGTGCTGCATTCGTAAAAACGATCGATAAAGCTATTCCCACAAATATAATCAATAGCAAAATCTCGTTAGTATTAATAAAATTATCCGAAGCGGATTTTTCTAGAAAAAAGTAATTAATTAAGCAGGTAGACAAAATAGTTGCTACTAAACCGGGCTTCATGCCACCATACCCAGAACTGAGCGCGATCGCTGCTAAAAATAGAAGTGTATGGTTATCGTGCAGTACCGAATTGAGTAGCAGCGTCAGCTTTAACGCGATCGCCACTGACAAAACAGCGATCCCATAACGCTGCCATTCGGAAAAACTTTTATGCACTACCTGCTTGCTCTTAGATATCAGTGGCCACATAATTGGTTGAGTCGGCTCTGTTTGGGAAAAATGCTTTTTTTTAGTAGCACTATCCTATTATTGAATGAATTTCCGATTCGGTGCTTGTAAATGCAAGGGCTATTAAACTGGGAGAACTTTAGGGATATTACCGAAAAATCAAAAAGTTTTGGCATTCCAATCCTTACGATAAATCTGGAGCGGGTATTTGTGTATAAGACGGCAATTCTTTTAATACATTCGCAAAAAAATTTTACTTAATTCAACCGTCCCGTCTTAGAAAGGAACGGGAATTTAAAAAATAAGATAAATAACGGTCTAATCAACATTAATAGACTCATTTACGGCAATTTATGCCAAAAACTCTCGAAAATAATTGCTAGAGCCACAATAGCGCTCAATTTTACAGAAATAAGCTTTGATTATTAAGGAGAAAACATCTGTATGCGGAGATGAATGCGAGGGTTAAGCTTATTTTCTAAAGGCTGTCCCCCTGACAAATGCTGTTCGACAATTGCAGGTACCTCATCAGGTTTAATCCGACAATACCAGATTTCATCTGGCACAACTCGCACGGTAGGGCCAGAACTGCACTGGCCCATGCAAGGACTACCTTCTACGATCGTCCCGGGAACTTCAGCTGCCTGAAAAGCTGCTAGTACCTCTGCTGAACCGTTATTCAAGCAAGAACGGTTTTGACAAATCAATACGCGACGATTTTCTGGCATGGGATGTAAAGTGTTAAGATGATGAGGCAACCTTTCTTTATTTTGAACTAAACAGAGAGCTTTTTTTGGTTTAAAGCTGCTTTTTCAAGCACCTGACTCGATATATCGATTCACGTCACTCAAACCCCCGGCTTATTTGGGTTCTACGATCGATCCCATAAATAAGATAGCCCCTGTCTCATTATCGCGGATCGCACAGAAAAAGGGCCGATCGACGATCATCGGAATCCCTGGCGATCGCGTTCCGGCTACCGCAGTCACAGCGGCGGCAGAAGTGCCTTGTTCGTTTACTTCCACAAAAGCTTTGTGTTTAACAAAACTGATAAATAAAGGTAAGGAAGTCATCGCTGAAAAATCGGCTTCTGCCCTAAAAGCTATATCCATACCTAAGGATTTTAAAGAATTTTCTAAGTCAATTTCATACTCTAATTTAAATCTAGGTAATCCCACGGAAATGGCTTCAAAAACATCGTTTTGACGATTATTTAATTGGTCGAGCCACTTTTCCCAATTTTCCGCATTCAAATGTTGATAGAACTCTGATAAACTAATTCCTGGATTGGGCAAAAATATATACATACTTAACCTGCCTTTTCCATAAGGCAAGCCAACTAATTGAAATAACTCATTTTCCAAATATGGCAAATTATAAATTTTTTCTCGAAACATCATAGGATGGATTTTTTGATTTCCATCCAATAAAGTAAAGGGATGGTCTTTAGTTGCTTCTTTAGGGAATGGGTAACTCCAATTACCCAAAAAAGAAATAGCATTTAGTAATAAAAAAACTGTACTCGGTTCGATCCGATCGACTATTTTATCTATTTTGCGATCGGTACTTTGATTTACCCAGTTGTTGATTGCAGACGTAGCCGAATCATCTCGGAAGTTGATATTTTTAGCTTCTCCGTTGTAAAATTGATGAATATTTTCTACAAAACTAGGTTGAAAAATTTCTCCATCTTTTATCCATAATGAGTTGGCGATCGATAATTGAACTTCCGGATCGATATTAACGAAACTTTCTCTCAAAGCTGCATTAGCTAAATTAACTTCTCGAACGCTGATGCCCTGTAATTCTAAAGTTTTAGCAATTGCTTGTTGAGTAGACCCACTCGCACCGTTGTAAGTCATGGCAAGAGCGAGAGCTATACTAGCAGGCGAAATAAAAATATTTTCTTTCGGTTGTTTATTAAGTATTTGCGAAAATAACTTGAAACTAAATCTTGTATTTGCCGATATCAACTTACGGTTTATTTCGCGATCGCTAAAATTTTGTTTTAATCTACCAGTGGAAATCTGGTATCGGGAATGAGAAATGAGAAATGCTGAAGGGGAGCGAGTATAAATATTGTTCCCGATTTCCCCATTTCCCCATTTCCCCGTCTCCCCTACTACCATAGCCGATAGACGACCAGCACCGACCGGGACGAGTTCTTTTGCACGCCAGAGTCCTAGTTGACCTAGTAAAACCAGGCAAACAGATGTTGCAAAAATTACTCTATGTCGGGTTTTCACTCTGTACCAGCCGCTATTGCCTCTGAAGAATACCGAATGTTAGCTTGTTTTAGTCGCTGCAAGGCTTCGCCAAGCCGATCGCAATCCGCGATCAAACTGATCCGCACGTAACCTTCACCAGCAATTCCAAAAGCATTTCCAGGCGTAACTACAACACCTGTTTGTTGCAATACGGAAAGCGCAAAATCCGTTGAACCTACACCGGGAGGACAAGGCACCCATAGGTACATAGTAGCCTTAGTTTTCGGTATATTCCAGCCCAACTTTCCTAATCCTTCAATCAGAAAATCTCGCCGCTGGCGATAGCGTTCTTGCACTTGATGTAAATATTGATCTGGTAATTGCAGTGCAGTTTCTGCCGCTGATTGCAAAGCCGCAAAAATCCCGTAGTCCAAATTGGTTTTTAAAGTTCGCAATCCTTGAATAATTTGGCGGTTACCAACGACAAAACCCACTCGCCAACCAGCCATATTATAAGTTTTGGACATGGTATGGAATTCTACGCCTATTTCTCTTGCCCCCGGAATTTCTAGCAAACTAGTTGGCTGGTAACCGTCAAAGGCTAATTCTGCATAAGCCATATCATGAACTAGCATTATTTCATGCTTGCACGCAAACGCAACTATTTCTTCAAAAAATTCGCGGGGTGCGGTGGCAGCCGTTGGATTACTGGGATAATTAAAGTAGAGAATTTTCGCTTGTTGCGCCACGCTATCGGGAATGGCAGCTAAGTCGATCAACCAGTCGTTTTCTGGTTTCAAAATCAAGCTATGTACTTTACCACCAGCAATGATCGGGCCACGAAAATGGGCAGGGTAAGCGGGAGTTGGTACTAATACCAAATCACCTGGGTTAATATATGCGATCGCTAAATGTGCTAAACCTTCTTTAGAACCCAAAAGTGGCAAAACTTCCCCATTTGGGTCTAGATCCACATCGTAGCGACGCTTGTACCATTGAGTAATCGCACGGCGGAAACTAGTAGTACCTTCAAACGGCGGATAACCGTGATTGCTAGGATTTTGCAAAGCTGCGATCGCAGCTTCTACCACAGGTTGAGGAGTTGCCCCATCGGGGTTTCCCATTCCCAAATCGATCAGATCTAGCCCTTGTTCTCTAGCGCGGGCTTTCAGTTCATCCAAACGGGCAAATACGTAAGGCGGTAGTGCTTGCAGTCGATCGGCAGGAGAGATCCAGTCTAAACTCATTTTTCAATTTATGATGGCTAATTGGTCATCGGTCATTGGTCATCGGTCATTAGTAGATTAAAAATGACCAATGACCGATCGCAAATGACCGAAAATAATGGGATACAAGCCTCGTCCTTCTAGGGCGACTTTTTCTTGATCTTTTTAATCCAGTCACGAATCACTTCACATATCATTCTATCCGTGCTTGTCACGCACTCTTTCTGTGCCCTGTATTCAGGCTCAGAAAGTCTCACTATACATGATTTTTTTCTGGGTATCGCAAGCGTTTTTCAGCTACGATGATATGGTAGTTCAGCACAGGCGAAAATTCGTGAGTATCGCCAATCGAACCTCGATTTTTATCACGTAAAGTGATGCTGATACATGAGGCGCGAACAACCTCTTTAAAACGCATGGGTTCGACAGAATACCGAAAGCCAGTGAAGTTGCTCTTTTTAATTCGAGTATCGTGGGGCGCACGAAAATTAACGCTTGGGGAGATATATCCCACTGGGGCTAGTTGCTACAGCTAGGTAATACCACCTTTAGGTAGGTTTATCCGGTGAGGGGTCGAATCAGCGAGTCTGATTCCTTCTAGTTTTAAGGAGTGTCGTTGAACCAAGAATCCTCGCACTTCTAGCGCGAGGATCGTCAACATTATCCATTACCTGCGGCCACTTGACTGCTAACGGTAGAAACCATTGCTGCCATTAACTGTTCTGGGCCAACTTTAAATGGTAGGCGATGGATATCCGACTTCTCACCACAAGCAATTTCCGCCGCTTGTCGCAATTCGGCAAGAGTGACATTTCCCAACCCCAGATCTTCTAAACTTTGGGGTAAACCAATTTCCGAGTAGAACTTCAACAATTGCTGACGTGCGGTGGCTGCTAGCTGGTTTCCTTGTAACATTTCTTCTAAGCGCAACTGCACCAGAATACCGTAAGCTACCTTTTCCCCATGTAGGAAACCGTGGCAGGCTGGAATGTGAGTTAACGCATTGTGAACGGCGTGGGCGGCGACGGTGCGACATTGCGCCCCGCCCAATCCACCGATTGCACCTGCTAGCATCACGGTAGCATCGACAACTTCTCGCCATTCCTCGCCCCCAGGTTCTTGCAAAGCGGCGACTGATTTTTGGAACAGGATATCTCGCAACACTCTGGCTTGTTGCACGGCGGCGATGATCAGAGTAGCTTGGGAAGAACCGCTACTCACCGATGCTTCGTACCATTTAGCTAAAGCGTCACCAATTCCCGCTACTAAAGTGCGCTGCGGCGCAGATTCAATCAAACTGTAATCGAGAATTAGTAAATCCGGACAGCGATCGAGAGGAACATCGTAGAGATATGCTCCCCGATCGGTATATATATTAGAAAGGGCTGTCCAAGCCGCGCAAGTCGCACCGGAAGTAGGTATCGTAGCGATCGGTAAGTGACACTGGTAAGCTAACAATTTAGCTGTATCTAAAGCTTTTCCGCCACCTACACCGATGATGAAATCTGCTTGATGTTCTTGTACCTTATTTCTCAGAGATGCAAGACTGGCTTCGCTGCAATCCGGGCTGTAGGAGGTAAAGGCAGCGCTTAGTTGATGGTGTTCCAGGATCGGTTGCAATGGCGATCGGATTACTGTCAAAGATCGATCGCCCCCCACTACCAAGGGACGGCAACCCAACCGGGCAATCGCTTGACCACATTGGGCTAGAGAACCTCTAATTACTTGGCTTGGGGCAACGGTAAGAGTCAGCAAGGTAGTAGCAGTTTGACTAGACACGTAAGACAAAGATTAATTGGGTATACAGTGAAATGGTGTAATCTAAATAACATTATGACTCGAAAATTTTCCGGTGCGATCGACACTCGATCGATTTTAGATGAAGAGATTTTGCGATCGTCAAAACATACTGTAAAGACAGCTTTAAGCGAAAAATCCCTTTCTTATCTGCGTTCATCTTTCTTCATCTGCGGTAAAAAATCCCCTCTTCGTAGGGTGCGTTAGCCACAGCGTAACGCACCACCCCATTAATGATATTATTTGACACCAGCCAATACACCACGCCCGATCGCTAATCATTCAAAGCAATCGGATAGACCCAATGACTGTAATTAGGATCGCGATTTTCGGTAATCGCCGTCAACTTTTCTTTTAACTTTTCAGTAATCGGTCTATTGTTAGGCAATTCATAATTTTCAACCCTTTTCACGGGCGTAACCTTAGCAGCAGTTCCACTGAGAAACACTTCATCAGCAATAAACAACTCTGACTTATCAACTGCTCTTTCTATAATGGGAATTCCCAAATCTTTCGCTAATTGCAAAATGCTATTTCTAGTAATTCCTTCCAAAATATCTTGATCCGCACCAGGAGTGATAATTTGTCCTTCTCTGACTATAAAAATATTCATTCCAGAAGCTTCGCACACCTTACCTTGAGAATTCATCAAAATAGCTTCATCAAATCCGGAATCTACCGCTTCTGTTTTGGCTAAGGAAGAAGTAATATAAGCACCGCTGATTTTCCCTCTCAAAGGAAAGCTGCGGTCTTCTTGGCGATACCAAGAACTAATGCGACAGCTAACTCCTTCCGCCGACAAGTAATCGCCTAGCTCTAATCCATAGACGAAGAAATCTTTTTCGATTTTATGAAGTCTAGGCGCAATTCCTAAATCAGATGTATATACAAAAGGTCTAATATAAAAAGATTTTTGGGGCTGATTTTTTTTAACAAAATCTACGATAATTTGTTGAATTTTCTCGGCTGGTAAATCAAGACGTAGGTATTTAGCGCTATCGCTTAATCTTTTACAATGGCGGTCTAACCTAAACAACAATATTTGTTGGGGATTTTGCGGATCTGGGATACCTCTTAAACCACCAAAAGCCCCCGTTCCATAATGTAAAGCATGGGTAGCAATGGAAATTTTAGCATCTTCAAAAGGAACAAATTTATTTTGAAAGTAAGCAATGGGCAGAAAATTATCGTTCATGTTAAAACCAGATATTGTTCAATTTATTATTTTATGGTCTATTAACCCAAGAAGGAAAAGTTTGGAAAAGAAAATAAGTTACCTGTCTTTCTTCCCTTTCCCTTTCCCTTTCCCCTCCCCCATTCCCTACAGACTAAGCGGTAGGTTTTGGCAATTGGGCAAGGTTTTCCTGATAAATTTTAATTGCTAAATCCTGACGATCGCGATTACCAAGCGCTTGCGTTGCTTCTCCCAAATACAGAGGTTTTGATACTCCTGGTTTAGGATGGGTAATAGCACGAGCGCGAATCGTCAACTGGTTACCGGGCTGACCCAAGCGACCGTAAGAAAACAAATCGGCTGCTGCTTGACGGAGAGTAGCATCTAATTCTGTGTCGGTAATGTTGGCAGGAATTGCGATCGCAGCTAAACTTGCCCCATTATCATAGATTACCGAATAATGAACCGCACCAGGAATAGTAGTGTGGGTAAACAGTCCCAGTCCCAAAGCAAATAAACCACCCGTCAGGACACCCATAAAGCCAGTTACACCGACTAGCCTAAATCGGATACCCCATTTCAAAACAAATCCCAAAACTGCTAAGGCAGCAAAACCTACCGTAGCAATACCTGCCCACTGGGAGGCTTGAAAAAACTCAGCGGTTGAGATCATAACAAGTTAAGCTTCTTTTTTTATTCGTTGCTGACGAACTCATCTGGCTGCTTACTATTAGCAGATTGTAGGGCAGCCTTGAGAGCGTGCCATGTCAGGTTAGCACATTTAATTCGCACGGGAAACTGGGCAACCCCTTGCATCACGTTCAACTTCCGCATTTCCTTGGGGAACTCCGCTTCTCCCTTCATCATCCCCTGGAAGCATTCCACCATTTCTAAAGCTTGGGTGACACTTTTCCCTCGCAAAGCATCAGCCATCAAATCAGCAGAAGCCATCGAAATCGCACAGCCTTCTCCCTCAAATTTGGCATCCACTATGGTATCTTGAGCTTCATTTAACTGCAAAGTAAGCTCTATGGTATCGCCGCAGGACGGATTGTGCCCTTTTTGATACCGATGCACCGGGTTAGTTTTGCCCTTGTGCTTTGGTTTCTTGTAGTGTTCTAGAATTACCTGTTGATACAGGTCGCGCAGATTACCCAGAGTCATAGTGGGGCTGGTAAAATGTTGTTTATCTTTTTTAATATTATCAGTGCCTACTCTAGGTGTTGTGGATGCAGTCTTGATTCAATGGTAAAGATGGAAAATTCATCGATATTCACCGAATTTCTACCAAATTTTCAATCAGTTGTCTCATCCGTGAGATTATGGCGATCGTGCCATTGAGCGAGTGATTCTTCTGGATAACGATTATGATAGCGATCGCCCGGTTTTTGGGGAATTTCCACCCAACTAGGTGCAAAGTCTAGCATCATATAAGTATTTTCCGGCGGTTTCGGTAACTCTGTATCCACTGCGGAAGCAAACGGGTGCATCAAATCCGGGTAATCTGGACTGTAAACCCACAAGCACGAACCACAGTGACGGCAAAAACGCCGTTCAACATTACTAATCCAAGGTTCTGGATCTTCCGGGTTTTGGATGCGAGCATGATAAACCGTGATATTCTCTTCACCCTCCACCTTTAATGTTCGATTATCACCCGCAATATTGATAGCATATCCTCCTGCACCTGATGTTTTTCGACAAATTGTGCAATAACAGCGCATAAAGGGATAAGGATGATAACTCACCACACTGAAGCGAACAGCACCGCAATGACAAGAACCTTTGAGCAACATTCAGATTTTCTCCTTCTTGTTTCTCTTATCTATAAAATCTAACAAAATTCGCTAAAGATAAAAAAGCCAATTTAGCAGAAATGCCATAATAATAATTAACCAAAAAAGAGGATTTGGCCATGACACAAGCCATATCTAAAAAAGTCACTTTTGATGAATTCATTGCCTGGTATCCAGAAAACTCAGAACATCGCTACGAATTACACAACGGGGTAATCATTGAAAGGCCAAAACCAACAGGCGAACATTCAGAACTTGGGGGCTATCTATCCTACAAGCTAAATGTTGCAATTGAAAATCAGGGCTTAAACTGGTTTGTCCCGAAGGAATGTGTAGTTAAACCATTTCGCGACGAGTCTGGATACGAACCAGATATTATAGTTCTCGATCGAGAAGTTGTGACTAATGAACCCCGTTGGTCAAAAGAATCTGTTATTACAATGGGTTCGTCAGTTCGTTTGATTGTAAAAATAGTCAGTACCAATTGGCGCGATGATTACCTCATCAAAGCTGGGGATTATGAAGAAATGGGGATTTTTGAATATGGGATTGTTGATTATTTAGGTTTGGGTGGTAGGCGATTTATTGGCAATGCCAAACAGCCGACATTTTCAGTTTATCAATTAGTTGATGGCGAGTACCAAGTTAGTAAATTTCAGGGTAATAATATGATTCAATCGCCAACATTTCCCAACTTTAATTTAACTGCTGAACGAATTTTTCGATTTGGATTGGAGCAAAGTTAAATTAGTTTTAGGTAAGTTGTTGTGCTTCAGCACTAGATTGCACTTGCCATTAAATAAAATTACTTTTTTCTACTCTCTCGCAATTAGCCGCTAAACTTTAACCAAGATCTCGCTCGCCTTCCGCTTCCAAATACTCAAAATTAGGAAAATCAAAAATAGGAGAATAGGTTTTTCTCTGTTCTCGTTCCTTGAAATAATCACTAATTTTTCCTGTCACTGCTGCTACTAAGGTATTCATTTGTTCTACTTTTGAAACTAGCACTTCAATATTTCTAGTTTCCCAATATTCTCCCTCATCTCCTACATCATCAAGGATACCCAAACGCTCAGCGACTTCCAACATTTTAACTATCGTTAAATGGCATTTGAGAAAGTTTTCTATACCGCCGTACTCTGGATTGCTGGCGTACTGAGTTTTGCAAAAACCTGTCCACGTCCAATCATTTACTTCGCTAGGAGTTGAGTGTGCAGCTAAACCAAAAGCAGCCGTTTCGCTACCTTTGCCGACGCTCGTATCAAAAGCAATCAAGTAGGTGGGATCGCTCGCAGAAAACCTATCTAAGGCAATTGTAATAGGTTTGAGTGCGCGAATCTTTAAAAATATATTTGGATCGTCAACATTTTCTTTATCGAATTTACATTCTTCCCCTTGGAGTTCTACCAAATCTCCTACTTTTTCAAAGGGTAATTCAAGTGCCACCTTTCGCAAAGCGATAATTTTTTTCCTGACTTGTTCTGGACTGGCAGAGTCTAGTTTAAATTTGTAATGAATTGTTAATCCCATTTTTATTTTATTGTTAATATTTAATTATACCATATTTTTGATTATGAAAACAACAAAATTAACTAAACAGGATTATACCCGCCTCGGTACGTTTAGTTTAGCTTTGGCGCTGGGGACGGCTTGCAGTGTACTGGGTGTATCCGTTGTGGGTGTACCTGTTGCGGTGATCGGAACTCTTTTAGCAAGTATTGCAGGTGGAATTGTCACAAATGAAGTCAGCCCGATTTTAACTTCGCAGGAAACAGATAAAGATACTCTCAGAAATAATGATTTAACGAAAATTGTTGGAAAATCGATCGCCGCCGTAATTGTTGCCGTTGCTGACTCAAAACAGTTTGACAAAGAAACAGAAACTAGCTTGCGAAAAATGGCGGAATTGGCAGAGGAAGAATGGGAAAATATCGTTAAAAATCTGCCTGGTGAATTTGCACCCATTGAGGAATCGCAATTAACTGAATTTTTTACTAATCGCCCGGAATATTTCAACAAAATTACTGCTTTGGATGTAAGTTTGTGGCAAAGTTTACTGATTGATTTGCAGCAGCAAGCCAATGTGAATTTACCTCAATTTGCGATCGATCGTACCGCTAATGACCTACATCAAATTTTCCCAAAAGCGTTGCGAGAAGTGCTGAAAGAGGATTTTCAAGCGGATGGAAAAGGCTTTGCTGGGATAGTTTTGGATCTGTTTGCGGTAATGCGATCGCAAATTACCCAAAATCACGATATCCTATTACAAAATTTCGATAATCTGGATAAACGACTGGAATCTTTGACTCAAAAAAGTCAAGACGAAATTGCAGCAGAATTAAAAACTGTTGCCGGACAAATTGATTCTGGTTTTCAGGAAGCTTTGCAACAAATGGGAGTAGTGCAAACTGGCATTAACGAGTTACTATTTGGTTCTAAAGCTATCCTTCATAGTCTTGAAGATCTGAACAAACAATCCCAACAACGACATGAAGAACTGGTAAGGCTGATTGAAAATAGCAGCGATCCTGAAATAGTACAAATTAAATATTGGGAAAATTTGCAGAAACAAGCAAAATCTCCTCGCAATTGGCTAGAGTTTTTAACAGAAGATGGAGCGAACCAAATAGGACTAAATAGAGGCGCATATTTGGAACTACCACCTCCATCGGAAATGCCGCCAACTATTGCCGTAAATAAGAAACTTTGGATGGCGATCGATCTAGAATACCCTAACTATCAATTGTTGTTGTTTAATCGCAGTAAACAGGGTACAGTTTTGCACTGTCCATCTTTCGGTTATGCGATCGATGCTATCATGAATAAACCGCCATTTTTGCTACCTCAAAAATATTCTTGGGCTGGTAAAACCGGGCAAAAGTTTATTTTTAAAGAAACGGGAAAGGAAGAATTTTTAGCAATTGTCTTGGAGAAACATTTGAATTTATCTTGGTTGACTCCCAAACGAGAAGAAGCTTTACCGGAATGGAATGCTGAACGAATTAAGGAGTTATTTGAAGAATTGGAACAGCAAGGTAATTGGCAAGTTTTTTATCAAAGTTTTGAGGTAGTGGAATGAGAAAATGGAGCTTAGAAACCCGGTTTATCAAGGAAACCGGGTTTCTAACCTACAAACAATCAATGCTAGTAAAGGATATCTCATTCAATTATTCAATATTTCCAGGCTCATCGCTCTCAGCAGGTAAAAAATCAGCATTCAGAACTTCTTCTACAGTAAAGGGAGATTCGGGAGGGAATATCTTAATCGATAAACCTGTTTCAGCAGCGGCGAGTTCCCTAGCATCTTGATAAGCTTCATTAAAAATCTCTTCAAAAAAACGATATAAACTCGGGCTGGTTTTGAAAGTATCTCGGAGGCGAATACGATGTTCTATAATGGTGTAATTCCAACTATTTGTTCGTTTTTTTGGCTGATATTTATACTTGAGTAAGTGCATGAGAAGTACCCTTAGATTACTTTTTAAAGCATTTTTATCGCTTCTCCCCATACTTTCCAGTTCCTCTAGTAAGTTTTCTAAATCTATTTCGGCAAATTTCCCCTCTTTTAATAAATTGATATTTGTCTGTAACCACAGATAAAAATCCTGTTTGTAAAGGGATGTTATGGCAGTTGTTATTGATTGAATATTTGTCATTTTGTTTGACTCCCTTTCTCTTCTTTACATAAGTTTAACAGATTCAATAATCTATCGCTATCTAGGGTTAAGAAACCGGGTTTCTGTTATGATTAAGGCAGACTCATCCAGAGTTGATCGAGAAACCCGGTTTCTCACCTACTCAACGCTTTGAATGAGTTTAATGTTATTTCTCAGCCATTCATTGACCAAAACTTGAACATCAATATTTTTATGTTCAGCAATTTTAGTCACAAACTGCTCGACATCTGGTTCGAGATAAATGGGATAATGAAAGGTAGCATCAGGATGATAACACTTGCCTTGTTCTGCTTTGGAAAAGTCATACTCTGATTTCATAATTGCCTCTTCGGTTAGACTATGTTCTTAATTATTAATTATTAATTAATAATAAAGGAAAGCAATAATGGACAAAACACGCATAAATGCTTATTGGCAATTCATCCAAAAACTAATCGAAAGTCCCAATAGCGAACAAACGCAAATCGTAAACGCACACTCCGAGTTACTCGACCCCGGACTTTTGCAAACGCTAATCGTAGCTGCTAAACAATTTGATAATAACGGTAATCAAAAGGTAGCTAAATTTTTAACTAATTTTGCCTTGCAATTGGGGGAACTTATCGGTAGTGACAAACAACCTACAGTAATCAGAAAACAAATATCTGATATTTTATTTAAGTGGGGACATGAGAAATATCACATTGGCCAGGTTGTTGTAGCTTTTCAGTGCTGGCAAAAGTGCTTTATTATTTATCAAACTATTCGCGATCGCCAAGGAGAAGCGGCTTCTCTAGAAAGTTTAGGAAATGCTTACCGCTCTGTGGGAGAATACGAATCATCAATCGCTGCTCACCAAAGAGCTTTACACATTCAAAAGAAAATTAAAAACCGTCAAGGAGAAGCAAATTCTCTGGGAAATTTAGGCAATGTTTGCCTCTCTCTGGGAGATTACCAACAAGCGATTACTTACTACAAAAAGTCTTTAGCCATTAGTCGGAAAATAAAAGACCTTAAAGGGAAAGCAACTTCTCTGGGTAATTTAGGCATTGCTTACAACTGTCTGGGAGACTATAAACGAGCGATCGATTACCATGAAAAGTCTTTAGTTATTAGTCAAAAAATCAATGATTGCGAAGGCGAAGCAACTGCTTGGGGAAATTTAGGCAATGCTTGCCATTGTCTAGGAAATTACGAACAAGCGATTACTCATCACAAAAAATCTTTAGCTATTTATCGGCAAATCAAATACCGTTTTGGAGAAGGGCGTTCTCTAGGAAATTTAGGGAATGCTCACTACTCTCTAGGAGAATACCAAGAAGCGATATTTCACTACGAACACTCTTTAGCCATTCAAAGAGAAATTAAAGACTGCCAAGGAGAAGCAACTGCGCTGGGAAATTTAGGCAATGTTTACCACTTTCAGGGAAAAGACGAAGAAGCGATATCTTACCACAAAGAGCATTTACAAATTTGTCAGGAAATCAAAGACCGACGAGGAGAAGCGACAGCTTTGGGAAATATAGGCAATGCTTACGAATCTTTAGGAGAGTACGAAAAAGCGCTCGACCAGCACGAAAAGTCTTTAGCCATTAGTCGGGAAATCAAAAACCGCTCAGGAGAAGCGGGTTCTTTAAACAACATAGGCAATGCTTACCGCGAATTGCAGCAAACACAGAAAGCCATTGATAACTATCGAGACTGCCTCAAAATTGCCATACCTGAAACTATGCCAGATATATGCTTCAGAGCAGCTGGCAACCTCGGTGAAATCTGCTTTACCCAAGGCGACTGGCATCTCGCCTTAGAAGGATACGAACCCGCCATGCAAGCAGTCGAACAACTTCGCAAAGGTTCAACCACCGACAAACGCCGCCAAGAAATCATAAAAGAAGCCATCTCCGTTTACGCCAACGCCGTCCAATGCTACATCAACCTGGAACAATACGATAAAGCCGTCGAAACCGCAGACCGTTCCCGTTCCCGCCACCTCGCGGACTTATTCGCCAGCAAAGACCTCTACCCCCAAGGCGAAATTCCCCCGGAAGTGGAAGAATACTATCGCCTGCAAGAACAAATAAACCGTTTGCGTTCTTCTGACAATGAGGGTACAAAACCACTTGCCATCACTCGCCAGCAAATTCCCAACGACGACGCTATCATCGCAAAGATTAAAGAATTAGAAAAGGAAAAAAAGAAAGCTTGGCAGCAAATTCGCAGTAAAGACGAAGTTTTGGCGGGTCAATTGCAACCAGAACTCCTCTATGTCAAGGATATGCAAACCTTGATTCCCGATGCCGAAACCGCCATCCTAAATTTTTACACCACTAACCAACATACCCACATTTTCATCTTGCGGCAAAATCAACTAAATCAACTCCACACCTGCGAAGGCCAAGGACTTGAAACTTTGCAACATTGGCTATTCGACAACTGGTTAAAACCTTATAAAGAAAACCAAACCGTATGGCGAAATCAAATGGGTGAATTTCTCGGCGAACTCGCCAACCGCCTGAAAATTAATCAATTAATTGCCCTCCGTTTGTCAGTCCCTATTATTGGTCGGGTTTTGTATCCCAAGGTTTAGCGTAATTTCTAGGTACGTAGTTGCGCTTTAGCGCCAAAAGCCGTGTAGAGTGCGATCAAATCTAAACAACTTCTCAAAATCAACTAATAATCAAAATATAAAGCACCCTACAATTAGTTTTCTGCTTCATTATCTCCAAAATTCACATCTTCATATAAACTATCAATGCTAGTCCGAAAATCGATACTTGCCAAATAAATTTCACTACCTTGATTATAAGTCTGCAATGTCCAAAATCCTTCCGCATTTCGACGGAAACATTCTACCCGCTGGCGCTTTTGGTTAATTAAAACATATTCTTGGAGGCTTTCCAATTGTTGATAGTCGAAAAATTTATCACCTCTATCAAATGCTTCTGTAGATTTGGATAAAACTTCGACAATTAAACAAGGATATTTTTTATGATTCAGCAATTCTCGATCGCGTGAATCACAAGTTACTATCACATCAGGATAGTAAAAGATATTCGCTGTTTCAATATAAGCTTTCATATCTGCCATATAGACACGGCAGCCAGTACCTCGGACATGATTTCTTAACAGGGCAAATAAGTTTCCGGCAATGGTAGCATGAGGATCGCTAGCCCCAGCCATTGCGTAGACTTCTCCATCAATATATTCGTGCTTGATGGGGCTGAGTTCTTCTCCTGCTAGGTAATCTTGAGGAGAAATGTAATCTTGGCTTTGATTGGCAGCCATTGTTTTGGAAATCGCGCTCTTATATAATTATATCATTTGAAATTACGAGAAGTCAGAAACCCGGTTTCTTAAAGAAACCGGGTTTCTAATCTACTTCACTTTTATTCAATACTTTTCACAAATACAACACAAATCTTTTGATCCTTTTTGATCTGTCAGATCGCCATTTCGCCATCACACCAGTAAATCAGCACGCGGATTAAATGTTTCTATTTCCCTCAATTTTTCATACAATTCTCGTTCTTGGGGACTGATATCTTTAGGGATGACAACTTGAATTTCTACTAATTGATCTCCCCGTTCACCTTCATCGTTGGGATAACCTTTATTAGCAAGACGCAATCTTTGACCGGTTTTAACTCCTGGTGGTACTGTCATTTTAACAGGGCCATCAAGGGTTGGTACTTGGATTTGTCCACCTAAAATTGCTTCGCTAGGGGTAACGGGGATGTGGCAAAGAACGTCTTCACCTTCTAATTGAAAAAAGGAATGGGATGCAATGGTAATAATTAGATAAAGGTCGCCGCCATCTAAGCCTTGCCCTCGGAGACGAACGCGCTGATCTGTTATCATTGCGGGAGGCATATTAATTTCGATCATTCTCCCATCTTCCAAACGAATTCTCTCCAATCCCCCCTGATATGCTTTTTCTAAAGGCAAAGTCAATCTCGCTTCGATATCTTTGCGGGTGCGAGCGGGAATCGTATATGATACTTTGCTAGTACCGGGACGGAAAGCATCGTTTTGGGTATTGCGTCGTGGCGGAGGTTCTTCAGTTACCGTGGTGACTACTCGCCTTTCCCGGCGGCGTCCCAGCAAATCATCGATAAAGGTATTAAAATCTGCCGCATTACTATAATCTTTTGTTTGGTCAGAATTGCGATCGCCATTTCCTCGATTAAACCAGCTTTTCGATTGGCGAAAATTCCGCTTTTGGAAACCGCGCTTATTCCAAAAGCGACTATATTGGTCGTATTCCGATCGCTTAGCCGGATCGGAGAGAACTTCGTAAGCTTCACCGATATCCTTAAATTTTTCTTCCGCAGTTTTATCACCTGGATTCAAATCCGGGTGATATTGTCTAGCGAGTCGCCGATATACTTTCTTGATTTCCTCTGCCGAAGCATCTCTGGCAATACCCAGAATAGCGTAATAATCCCGAAAATTTTGCATAGCCTACTATAAAGTGTGAAGTATAAAGCGTGAAGTGCGAATCAGGAAGAATGAAGTTATCCTTCATCCTTCATCCTTCATCCTTCCTTATACCCAGTCGTCGTCATCATCCCAGTCATCATCAACAGGTTTCCGAGATTTACCATATCCTAAATTCTCAGAAGTCGTGCGAGAAGGCTTACTTCCTACATCGTAGTAAGGACGATCGTTGTCCCGGCTAGGATAGTAAGGACGATCGTTGTCTCGGCTAGGATAGTAAGGACGATCGCGATCGTATTCATCGTCATCATCGCCGGAGAAGGCGCGACGAATCGATCCGAAAAAGTCATCTTCCTCCTCACTAAACCGCAAGCGGACTTCTCGTTGCAACTCGTATATGGCATCTTGCAGATCTGCATAAGCGCGATCGATCCCTCGATCGTCCTGTTTTGCCAAATAATCACGCAATTCCCGAACTAAACTTTCGATTCGATAGCGATATTCATTAGCAAACTGCATTCCGAAATCTAGCGCCACTTCTCGCAGTTGCCGTTCGGCTTGAGTAGTTAGAGACTCTGCGCGGTTCCTCTTCTCTATTCTCTCTCTTTTTAGCCGATCTGCCTCGGCATATTCCTCAGCATCTTGCAACATCCGATTCACTTCATCTTGAGTTAAAGTTGAAGCGCCTTGAATCGTAATACTCTGTTCCCTACCCGTACTTTTATCTTGCGCGGTTACCTGCAAAATTCCATTCGCATCAATATCAAAAGCTACTTGAATTTGCGGTATTCCTCGCGGCGCGGGAGGAATGCCAAACAGTTTAAAACGTCCCAAGGATTTATTATCCGCCGCCATTTCCCGTTCCCCTTGCAGAACGTGAATTTCTACCAGAGTTTGGTTATTTTCACCAGTGGAAAAGATATCGGAACGACGGACTGGAATTGTCGTATTGCGGGGAATAATTTTTTTCATCACCCCGCCAATTGTTTCCAATCCCAAAGATAAAGGAGTGACATCCAACAGCAGCACATCTTTCATTTCTCCTGCCAAAATGCCTGCCTGAATTGCCGCGCCTACTGCCACTACTTCATCGGCGTTGATGTTTTGATTTGGTTCGCGATCGATTAAACTACGAACCAACTCTTGCACCATTGGCATTCGAGTACCACCACCGACTAATACCACTTCATCGATATCGGTCGGTCTCATGTTAGCATCAGCCAAAGCTCGTTTGACTGGTTTGCGAAGTCTAGTGACTAAATCCGTACAAAAACTTTCAAATTGCGATCGAGTTAATTGAGTTTCCAGGTGTACCGGGCCATTTTCCGTCGCCGTGATAAATGGTAAGTTGATATCGGTGACCGTTACGCCGGAAAGTTCGATTTTGGCTTTTTCCGCCGCTTCGATCAATCTTTGCAAAGCTTGGCGATCGCGTCTTAAGTCTACACTTTCTTGTTCGATAAATTGTTCTGCCAACCAATCAACAATTTTCTTATCAAAATCATTACCTCCCAACTGGGTATCGCCACTAGTGGCTTTTACTTCAAATACCCCATCTCCCACTTCCAGAATCGATACGTCAAACGTACCGCCACCCAAGTCAAATACTAAAATAGTTTGACTTTCCCTGCGATCGAGTCCGTAAGCCAAAGCCGCCGCCGTTGGCTCATTGAGAATCCGTTTTACTTCCAATCCCGCAATTTGTCCGGCATCTCGCGTCGCTTGTCGTTGAGAATCATTAAAATAAGCAGGTACGGTAATTACTGCACCCGTCACCTTTTCCCCCAAATAACGACTCGCCTCATCCGCCAACTTCCGCAACACCATCGCCGAAATTTCTTCTGGTGCAAACTCTTTATTGAGGCGGGGACATTTCACTTTAATATTGCCGCTTTCATCCTTCCGAATAGTGTACGGCACTCGCTTCGACTCCGGACTCAGTTCTCCATAACCCCGTCCGATAAACCGCTTCACATTATAAAAAGTATTTTGAGGGTTGAGAACCGCTTGTCGCCTTGCCATTTGTCCGACAATGCGTTCTCCTTCCTTGCTGAAGGCTACCACGGAGGGAGTTGTCCGCATTCCCTCGGCATTGGCAATCACAACCGGCTTACCACCCTCCATGACGGCTACTACTGAATTGGTTGTACCTAAGTCAATGCCGACTATTTTGCCCATGCGTCTTGGTTCTCCTCTCCTGTACAAATTTATTTAATGTTGAGAACTGTTGCTGGATTTATTCTATCTTGCGATTCGACAATCCACGGGCATTGAGGATTGGTAAGATCCTGCTATCTGGGTGTTACATCTGCTGATGATAGACCACGATAGACTCTTTAAAGAACTGCTTACTACTTTCTTTCCAGACTTCATAGACTTATTTTTCCCTGAAGTAGCGTCCTATCTGGAACGGGATTCAGTGACGTTTCTGGACAAGGAAATTTTTACTGACGTTACTGCTGGGGAAGAATATGAAGCCGATTTAGTCGCCAAAGCAAGGTTTCAAGGTAAAGAATCATTTTTCTTGATTCACACCGAACACCAATCCGAAGCACGAGGAAACTTCAGCAAACGGATGTTTCGCTATTTTGCTCGTTTGTACGAGAAACACGATTTACCTATTTATCCCATCGCATTATTTTCCTACGATGTGCCGCAGCGTCCAGAACCAACTTGCCATCAAGTTGATTTTCCCGATTTACGGGTTCTGGAATTCAATTATCGGGTAATTCAGTTAAATCGCCTCAATTGGCGAGATTTTCTGCGTTACCAAAATCCGGCAGCCAGTGCGTTAATGGCCAAAATGAAAATAGCGCCAGAAGATCGACCGAGAGTGAAATTGGAATGTCTGCGTTTGATGGCTACTTTAAAGCTCGATCGAGCGCGAATGCGTTTGATTTCTGGATTTGTTGATACTTATCTGCGCTTAACTGCTGAAGAAGAGCGGCTTCTCCAAACCCAAATTAGTACAATTGAACCATCTGTACGGGAGGTAGTTATGGAGATTGTTACCAGTTGGATGCAGCAAGGATTAGAACAAGGATTAGAACAAGGACGCCAGCGAGAAGCTTTGTCCTTAATTCTGCGTCTACTTAATCGTCGTTTTGGTGGAATTGCTCCTAATTTAGAAGTAAGAATTCGCAGCCTATCTGTCGAGCAATTGGAAGAATTAGGTGAGGATTTATTAGATTTTTCTAATGTTGTTGATTTGGTTAATTGGTTGGATAGAGAGATAACAAATTAACCAGAAGGGTGGGCTTTTGTCCACCTTCCTTTAACGTTTTTAGAACAAAATACCGTGATAATTTTTTAGGTCACTATGTTCTTAAGGTACAGGAAGCAGGAAATGCAAATCAAAAAATTACTGAGGAGCAAATTTTGGCATTTGCAGTGAGTCAGGAACGCGCAGTTTTGACCTTAAACCGTTATAAATGGAAATGAGAGAAGGCGATCGCATCCAAATTAATCTCATCAATCATCACTTTTATTTTAGATTATAATAAAGTACTAAATTTGCTGGATACATCAAGCCAATGGAAGAATTACTTGCTCTCAAAGAATACCTACAACAAGGCAATATAACAGAAGCTTTGTTAATTGTGGAAGAACTCGAAGAAATGAGTAAATCTGATAAATTAAACAAAATTTTTAGCTATGGCATTATTCTCCTGCTCCACTTAATTAAGCAAGCCGCTGAAAATCGGACTACCAAGTCTTGGGAAACTTCAATTTTTAATTCTGTTAAACAAATACAACGTAGTAATAAACGGCAAAAAGCTAAAGAAAACTACCTCAGTGAAGAAGAATTACTTGAAACTTTAGAAGATGCCTATGATTCAGCATTAAAAAGTGCTGCCTTAGAAGCATTTGAAGGAAGATATGAAGCAGAAGAGTTAGGGGAATTGGTCAATCAGGAAAAAATCATTAACAATGCAATGGATTTAATCTTAGAAAGAAAGTCAGAGCCAAAGTAAAAAAATACAAATGTACTATTAGCCTCTGAGTTGAGCGTGATGCTGGGTTACGGGACGCTCAAATATGAGAGAAAACCATTCTAAATTCTGGATTCTGACTCCTGACTCCTCAAACGCTTTTTTGCCCCATTTCAGTTTGCTAGCCCAAATTTTCCAAATTCCTAAGAAATTATAAAATGTAACGACTTGTAACTTATAATGAGAGCGTTAAAGACGCAAGCATTAGTAAGGGTAGAACCATCGAATGCGAGTAGCGATCGCTGGAGCAGGTCTAGCAGGACTTTCCTGCGCTAAATATCTCACGGATGCAGGCCACACGCCTATCGTTCTAGAAAGCCGAGACGTACTTGGCGGATTGGTTGCTGCATGGAAAGACAAAGACGGCGACTGGTACGAAACCGGGTTGCACGCCTTCTTCGGAGCATATCCCAATATGCTCCAGCTATTCAAAGAACTGGGTATTGAGGATCGGCTCCAGTGGAAAGAGCATACCTTGATTTTCAATCAACCGGAAAAGCCTGGAACCTACTCTCGCTTCGATGTTCCAGATATTCCCGCACCGATTAACGTAATTCTCTCGATTCTCCGCAACAACGATATGCTCACTTGGGAGCAAAAGATCAGATTTGCTATAGGACTTTTGCCAGCAGTCGTGCGGGGTCAGAAATACGTCGAAGAAATGGACAAATATAGCCTGTTGGAATGGTTGAGACGACAAGGCGTTGACGAACGGGTAAACAGCGATATTTTCATCGCCGCATCCAAAGCACTGACTTTCATCAATCCTGACGAAGTTTCCGCCACCATTCCCCTGACGGCGATCAATCGCTTTATGCAAGAGCGCTACGGCTCGAAAATTGCCTTTTTGGATGGTTCACCCACCGAACGGATGTGTCAGCCAATGGCAGACTATATTACCGCACGGGGCGGCCAAATTCGCACCAATGCTCCCCTGAAGGAAATCGTACTCAACGATGATGGTACGGTGAAGCATTTTTTGATTCGGGGAATCAACGGTTCACCAGATGAAATTTTGACGGCGGATATCTACGTTAGCGCCATGTCCGTAGATGTGGTCAAAGTGCTTTTACCCAAACCCTGGAAGCAAATGGAATTTTTCCAAAAGCTGGAAGGATTGGAAGGAGTACCTGTAATTAACTTGCACTTGTGGTTCGATCGCAAATTAACCGACATCGACCAGTTGCTATTCTCCCGTTCCGACTTACTCAGCGTTTACGCTGACATGAGCAACACCTGTAAAGAGTATGCCAATCCCGATCGCTCCATGCTGGAATTAGTTTTAGCACCAGCCAAAGATTGGATCGATCGCTCGGAAGCAGAAATTGTCGATGCCACGATGAAAGAACTGGAAAAACTGTTCCCCCACCACTTTGGGAATGATAATCCAGCTAAATTACTCAAATATCACGTTGTTAAAACGCCTCGCTCAGTCTACAAAGCAATTCCAGGCCGTCAACAGTATCGCCCATCCCAGGAAACACCTATAGGAAATTTTTATCTAGCAGGTAGTTACACAATGCAACGTTATCTGGGCAGTATGGAAGGTGCCGTACTTTCTGGTAAGCTGACAGCGCAGGCGATCGCCTACGCCGCTCCGGAAAAAGCGAACAAGGTTATCGATTTCCCGACCACCTCTCAGCCTGCGACCAATGCTGCTACTGTCTAATTCCCATCGCATGAGAACGCTGGCCTCTCTGGAGAACTCATATCAACTCTGTCGTCAGATTACAGCTAAATACGCTAAGACGTTTTATCTAGGCACCTTACTGATGCCGGAGGCCAAGCGTCGGGCGATTTGGGCAATTTATGCTTGGTGCCGTCGCACTGACGAACTGGTTGACGGCCCCCAGGCCAGTACTACTACTAATGAAACGTTAGATAACTGGGAACGACAACTCGAATCGGTCTTTGCCGGCGATCCGGTAGATGACCTAGATGTTGCTTTAGTCGATACCCTACAACAATTCCCGATGGACATCGAGCCATTTCGGGAGATGATTGCCGGACAGCGGATGGACTTATACCGCAGTCGGTACGAAACTTTTGATGAACTTAAGCTTTACTGCTATCGGGTAGCGGGTACGGTTGGTTTGATGTCCACCGCTGTTTTAGGGGTGGATACCACTAACTGTACTGCTCCCTGGAATTGCGATCGGCCCCTGTATATTCCCACCGAAGAAGCGATCGCGTTGGGAATAGCCAACCAGCTAACTAACATCTTACGGGATGTGGGAGAAGACGCCCGTCGGGGTCGGATATATATTCCCTTAGAAGAACTGGCTTTGTTTAATTACACTCAAGAAGATTTATTCCAAGGTGTAGTTGATGAACGATGGCGGGAATTAATGAAGTTCCAAATTCAACGGGCGCGGAAATACTTCACTTTGGCAGAAAAAGGTATTCGCATTCTCAGCCCCGATGCCCGCTGGCCAGTTTGGGCGGCTCTGATGCTCTATCAGAAAATTTTAGATGCGATCGAGCGCAATCAGTACGATGTCTTCCAGCAAAGAGCTTATGTTTCTGCTCCCCGTAAGCTACTATATTTGCCGATCGCTGCCGTGCGAGCCAAAGTGCTTTAGTCATCTTGTTATTGGGAAACTAATACACTCAAACCTCAGCTGGTTGAGCGTATTAGTTTTTTAGACCAAAAGTTCCAAAAGTTACAGCAAATTTCAGGATAGAAACCCGGTTTCTTCAAGAAACCGGGTTTGGATTCTTCTACCGCATTTACTTGGAAAGCACTGTAACTTTAATTATTTACCTGGTTTTCCTTTTTCTAAAGCTTTCTGCACTAAATCATCGCTAACATTAGTGGCATCTTCTCCTCCTGGATTAACATCCCTAGCCATATCCATATATCGATCGGGATTTCCAGTAGATTCGGCCTTAAATTCTGACTGTTGAGGCTGGGAGACCGCAAATTGAGGTGCAGTCGCTTCTTCTGCTGCCTTAGCACCTTCACCAGAGCGATCGATTTCACTAACGCTGAAAGCTTTTGATGCTTCGTAATCAGCACTTACATCAATTTCTGGTGCTTTCTCTGTACCAGTAACCATATTTTCAGCAGCTAACTGAGAATCATGGGTGGGAGCTTCTTTGGGATTTGGTTGTATTTGTTCAGCCATAAAAATCTCTTAATGCAAATTTTCTATTTGTCGAATTAATCATAACCAATGGATTGCTTTAGTTTTTACTTTCCAACGACAGATATTTAATCTACCTTTTGAGAGAAAACGTAAGAAATTAAAATAACACCTAATTCATTCTATAGGATGGCGATTATAAATAATAAATTTTGCTATTTCTAAATCTGAACTACTTAACAATCGTGGAATAAAATTTATGGTTGCTAGCCAAAACACCATCAAGTCTCAAGCCCTTACACAAGAAACTCTAAAAGTTGTCGAGAATTTTGAAAATCTAGGTACTGATGAAAAATTAGCCCTCCTTTATTTTATCTATAAAAAAATGGGAGATTCAATTACACCAGCAGTACCTGCCGCAACAGATCCAGAATTAGCACCCAAACTACTAGGAGATTTTTATCAATTATCCGATGAAGATCAACTAGCAGTAATGAGACAAATAGTTAACTGCGAAAACACAGAATATTCTCATGCTTACGGCGTTTTGAAAGAAAACAATCAATTAATGGTTTGGTTTGCTTGGGCGCAAGCTATGGGCAATACGGTAGTTGATATGCCATCAGACTACAATGCTACCGAAGCTATTAATAGTATCCTTTCTCAGATTGAAGGTCTTGACTTTGAAGGACAAATTTCCGTTCTACGCACAGTAGCCAGTCGGATGGGTTACAATGAAATCAAGCCAATCGCTACTCAAGCTGAAACTGGTAAAACTCCTAGCCTTTAGATCGGCAGGAAACAAGAGCTAAAGAGCAGAAAGCAGAAGATTTTCGCTAAGTTAAATACTCGTTTTACTTGCGTCTTGCTGTTTAGTTTTCTCACAAAGAATTGCTCCGGCTGTTTAAACTAGCTAACACAGCCGGAGCAATTCTTTTTTTTTGATTTCGATGTTAATTTAAAACCCTGGCAGTTCCAGGCCACTGGTCAACTCTTCCATGCGACTCCGCATAGTAGCTGTAGATTTTTCATAAGCGTCTTTCATTGCTGCCGTAACGGTTGCAGAAAGGGCTTCTGCTCCTTGTCCGAGGGCGTCGGCAGAAATTTCTACCCGGCGGGGTTCTTGATTGCCGTTGAGAACAACCTTAACTGAACCATCTCCGGATTGTCCTTCTATTTCCATTTGCTCCAATTCTTCTTGAAGCCTTTTCGCACCTTCTTGAACTTGCTGAGCTTTCTTAAAAGCTTCGGCCAGTTCTTTCATTTTGCCAAGACCGAAGCCAAATCCCTGTTTCTGTGTCATAAGTTAATAGACTGCTTGTACCTACCCCATTCTTGCACATTGATTGGTGAGGAGGTGAGTTACTTTTGCCCAATCCAAAACCTACAGGTATGGGGTGGGTTCGATACCTCACAGATCGACTCTTGCTGACCGGATTTAGCTAAATCGGTTGAAATTCTCCGATTATCTTCACCTCTGGTTCTAATTTGAGAGACCAGTGCTGCTCGACTTGGTTTTGAATATAGCGAATCAGGTTAAATATATCGCTAGCCGTTGCTCCGCCGCAGTTGAGAATAAAATTAGCGTGTCGTTCGGCTACTGTCGCTCCTCCAATCCGATGACCTTTGAGACCGGTTTGTTCGATTAACCAACCAGCTGCATGAGGTTTGGGATTGCGGAAGACACTGCCGCAGCTAGGCTTGTTATAAGGTTGGGTACTATGGCGCTGCTTGAGCAATTGAGCAGTTTTTGCCATTACTTTAACCGGATCTGCGCCTGGTTTCAACTGGAAAGTAGCGTTGGTAACTAAGCGTCTCTCGCCTTGAAGTAGGGAGGTGCGATAGCTATAGCCCAAGTCTTCCGGCTTGAGAGCTTGATTAGTACCGTCGGGAGAGAGTACATCGGCTTTCACTAAGATATCTGCCGTACAGCTAGTGTGAGCGCCTGCATTCATCACTACAGCACCCCCTACCGTACCTGGAATCCCAACGGCCCATTCTAAACCTTCCCAACCCCGTTCGGCGGCTTGCCACGCTAGACGTACTAGGGGTTCGCCAGCAGCAGCGGTTACTTGACCTGTTTCGGGCTCAAAGTGGGTATGGCGGAGGTGGCGGGTACAAATGACCAAACCTGATAAACCGCGATCGCTAATTAATAAATTCGAGCCTGCTCCTAATAAAGTAATCGGCAAGTCGCGCTCGATCGCCCATTCAAAACTGGCTTGTAATTCATCCAGCTTTCTGGGAGCGACAAACCACTCCGCAGGGCCACCGACTTTATAGGAAGTCATGCTAGAAAGAGAAACTTGAGATTTAATCAGACATTCTGTACCTGGAATATAAAGGGGAGTTTCTTTTGGTTGATTGATTTTCAAAAAAGGGACTTCTGAGTTAGCCACTTTCAGGACTTGGGAAAGGTGTTCGGAGACAGTCATAGCTCATTCCATATGCCCTTACTAGATGAGAGCAAATATTTTTTGTACGAATTAGGCGCGACGGTGACATTCTTGATGCACACCTGGCTCGGCCTTTTCGTAAAAGGCCATGACCTCTGGGATCACCTGATTTATGTTCCCAGCCCCTAAAAAGATGGCAATGTCACCAGGACGTAAAGTTTGCGTGAGAAAGTGTTTTACTGACGCCAGAGAAGGTTGGTAGGTTACCTCCGAGTGGTTGAGCGCTATTACCCTTGCTACTTGCTCACCGCTAATTTGCATCGGGTTTGCTTCACCCGCGCTGTAAATATCCGTCACTACAACTACATCGGCATTATCGAAGCACTGACCGAATTCTGATAAGAAAGTAGACGTGCGACTGTAGCGATGGGGTTGGAATATGGCAACCACTCTTCCTTGAGAAGAGTTCCACAATTCTTTGGCTTGGATGCGTGCGGCTGCTAGCGTGGCATTAATTTCACTGGGGTGGTGAGCGTAATCATCTATTAAACGGATACCGTTGATTTCGCCTCGATTTTCAAAGCGGCGACGGGCTCCCTGAAATGTCGCTAATGCTTGCGCGATCGCAGAAAAAGTCAAGCCTAAGTGTCTGCCTACTGCTACTGCTGCTAGAGCATTGCTGAGATTATGCCGTCCCAACAACTTCAGGTTTAATTGCCCCAGAATTTTCCCTTTTTCCCAAATCCTGGCAGTAGTACCATCAGCTTGATAGACTGCAAGATCGGCAATGTAGTCAGCATCGGAATCGGATTGAAGACTATAGGTGATTGTAGGTTTGAGTCGCTCTCGAACGGTGGCACAGTCAATGCAACCGATCGTGGTTTGACAACTTTGGGCAAATGTTTGGAACGTAGCGATCACTTCTTCCAAATTCTCGTAGTGGTCTGGGTGATCCAGTTCGATATTAGTCACTACACCAATTTGAGAAGATAGTTTGACTAGAGAGCCATCAGATTCATCTGCTTCTGCTACCAGATACTCGCCCTGTCCTACCCTTGCATTACCTTCCCAGGCAGTAACTTCTCCTCCGACTACGATGGTCGGATCGCTACCCGCCTGTAGCAACAGATACCCTATCATACTACTAGTAGTAGTTTTTCCATGAGTACCGGCCACGGCAATACTGTAATAATCTTTAATCAGGGCAGCCAGTAAGTCCGAACGATGGAAAATCGGGCATCCTAATTCTAGTGCTGCTCTATACTCAGCATTGTTGATATTGATCGCCGTCGAACAAATAACCTGAGGCAGAGAATCCTTTGGTAACTCCACTAAAGAATTACTTTGGCTATTTTTCGCTGACTCAGCAATTCCCATCTTTGCAGTTCCTACGCCAACGGCAGTAGTAGCTTCTGCTATACAAGCCGAGTCGGATTTAGAGTTAAAAAATTCTAAATTTTTGGCATCTTGGCTACCAAATATATGAGCCCCGATCGCTTGCAAACGCTGAGTAATATGACTGGGGCGAATATCTGAGCCGGATACAGGCAGTTTCCGTTTCGCTATAACGTAGGCGAGAGCAGACATTCCGATTCCACCAATGCCGATGAAATGAAATGGCCTCCCGCTAAAATCTACTGAATTTAGCATCTTAGCTCCTTACACACCACACATACACCGCACTGCACCCATAACAGGCGATATCATAGCAGGAAATATTTTTTCACGATACAGGTTTATCCCTGATTCAACTTATCCCCTATAGACAGATTTCCTAGCATCGGATGCAGTTATGCTAGTATTTATGGCATTTTTTGACAGTTTTTCTACTGGTGTACTATTTCTCACTTTAAGCATAGAACCTAATAACGCTCCGGAAAGTTTTGCTAGTCAAAGAATACATCACTCAAGAGAATAGACAAAACATAATTACAGCAGGCACAACTACTTTTTCGTAGCACCTGCAATCTGATGGTAAATGTAAAAAAAATTACATTTCAGTGCTATTAAAAGTGGTAATAATCAAAAAGTATGTTTGTTTTGCTTTCCTATAAAAATTTATTTATGGCAAACATCCAGCCAGTAGAAAGTCCTCGCAAATTACTCATGGCATTATTCGATCGCTTAACCTATAGTTGCCTAACGAAGATGAAATAAATAAAACGTCAGTAAAAATTATTACTTACTGTTATTAGTTTATTAACCTACTACCCGGGTCAAAAGTCAAGCCTATTTAAAGAAGACGTTAGCCATTCGTTCGGCTTTGGGTGAATTCTACTCTTCAGTTTGCTAATTACTCAAGCTTTTTATGTTTAAGCAGCCGATCGCAAATGATTTGTTAAGCTAATCTAATCACAATGGTACGAATTATTGCTTAGCTTTATCAACCCGAGCTAGGCCGAGCCAAACGGAACGATGATTAATAACGATGTTAGCGGCAGTAAAATAGTTTTAGCTTTAGAATAGTAGAATTTTATAGCCTAAAATACCTTTTATTTTTGATTTACTCGTTAAATTAATTATATTTCCCTTAATTTAGCTTAAAAAGCATCTATTGGCCTCCGCTCGCTAGACTATTGAGAATTTATTTAGATTCTTTCGATCGCAAATTGGCAAGCGCAGTTCGATTTGTCCACCCTTTGCGATATGATGTGGTTCATTACTAGGGATTAATTGAGTAGACAGAGGGCAAGACGCAGTGATTAGAGTAGCGATCAACGGTTTTGGACGCATCGGACGCAACTTCATGCGCTGCTGGGTGGGCAGAACAAATAGCAATATTGAGGTTGTCGCCATTAACGACACCTCCGATCCGAGAACCAACTCCCACCTGCTGAGATATGACTCCATGCTAGGGAAGTTTGATGCTGACATCGCTTATGATGATAATTCCATCACGGTGAACGGCAAGACGGTCAAATGCGTATCAGATCGCAATCCCGAAAACTTGCCCTGGAAAGATTGGAACATTGACCTGATCATCGAATCGACAGGTGTATTCACCAGTAAAGAAGGTGCTACTAAGCACATCAATGCTGGTGCAAAGAAGGTTCTGATCACCGCTCCTGGAAAAAATGATGATGGTACTTTTGTGGTGGGCGTAAATCATCAAGATTACGATCACGCTAAGCACAACATTATCAGTAATGCTAGCTGTACCACCAACTGCTTGGCTCCCGTAGCTAAGGTGTTGCATGAAAAGTTTGGCATTATCAAAGGTACGATGACCACTACCCACAGCTACACGGGTGACCAGCGCTTGCTGGATGCTTCTCACCGCGATCTGCGACGGGCAAGAGCAGCAGCTATTAATATTGTACCAACCTCTACTGGTGCTGCTAAAGCAGTGGCTCTAGTACTGCCAGAACTAAAGGGTAAGCTGAACGGGATCGCTTTGCGCGTTCCCACCCCGAACGTTTCTGTGGTTGATTTGGTGGTACAAGTCCAAAAGAGTACTTTTGTGGAAGAAGTAAATCAAGCCCTCAAAGAAGCAGCTGAAGGCCCATTAAAAGGCATTTTGGAATATAGCGAACTAGAACTAGTTTCTTGTGACTATCGCGGTACTGATTGCTCTTCGATCGTAGACGCCAGCCTGACAATGGTAATGGGTGGCGACATGGTGAAAGTGGTAGCTTGGTACGATAACGAGTGGGGCTATAGCCAACGAGTTGTCGATTTGGCTGAACTGGTAGCTCAAAAGTGGGTTGCTTAATTATTGGTGTAGGCTAAGAACCTTACCAAAATTATTTAGGGTGGGCGCGATCGCTCACCCTAAAATTTATTGAAGAAAGGAATATGAATTGGAGAACAGTTTGCTGTTTCCTTTTATTTACTGTGGCTAGCACGAGCTAATAAGGGAGCGGCTTGTAGTAAGGTTTGAGTATAGGGATGCTGGGGACGATCGAAAATATCCCGCGTTTTTCCGATTTCTACTATTTGACCGCCATTCATCACAGCTATGCGATCGCAAAAGAACCGGGCTACCCAAAGATCGTGAGTGATAAACAAATAAGTTAGCTCGAATTCTTGTTTTAGTTCTAACATCAGTTCGAGAACTTGGGTTTGTACGTGAGCATCTAGCATACTGACCGGTTCATCGCAGATAATTAATTTGGGGCGGGTAATTAAGGCACGCGCGATCGCCACTCTCTGCTGTTGTCCTCCAGATAGATCCGATGGATATCGGTTGTAATACTCTTGGGATGGTTTTAAACCTACTCTTTCCAACACCTGCAATACTTGCTCTCGCGCTTCGGAGGGAGTAGCTAAATGATGGATGAATAGGGGATCGGCAATACTTTGCCCCACGGTCATTCTCGGATTTAAACAAGCATGAGGGTCTTGGAAAACCATTTGCATTTGTCTTCGCTGTTGGCGGATAGACTGACGGGACAAATTAGTTAATTCTTGTCCGAGAAACTCCACTTTGCCACTAGTGGGACGAATTAACTGCAAAATAGTCCGAGATAGGGTACTTTTACCACAACCGGATTCTCCTACTAAACCGAGAATTTCACCGGGATATAGCTCTAAGTTAATGCCATCAACGGCTTTAATAACTGCGGAATTTTTAGAGAATAACTGTTGGATGAAATTGCTTTCTAAAGAGTAGTACTGCTTTAAATCTTGGACTCGCAGAATTGGTGAAGCCGGATTTTCGGCCTTTTTTGGGGCTTCTTTTTCAGTAATAGCTTGAATGTGGAGAGCCGCATTTAAAAGCGATCGGGTATATTCATGCTGGGGATGGTAGAGAATTGATTCGGTAGTCCCGGTTTCCACGATTTTGCCAGCATACATGACTGCCATCCGATCGCAATATTCCCCCACCATCGCTAAGTCGTGAGAAATTAACAGTAAAGCCATGTTTCTTTCTCGACACAATCGAGTCAATTCCTGCAAAATCTGTGCTGAGATAGTTACGTCTAAACTGGTGGTGGGTTCATCTGCCACGATTAATTTAGGATTGAGTAATAAAGCAAGGGCGATCGCCACTCGCTGACGCATTCCACCGCTAAACTCGTGAGGATACTGAGACCACCGATGGGCAGGTATTTTTACAGCCTCTAAAGTCTCGATCGCTTTTTCCTTCGCCTGCTGTCGTGATAGTTGCTGTTGATGGCTTCTGAGCGTTTCTATACAATGTTCTCCGATCGTCATCAGAGGATCGAGGCGCGTCATCGGGTCTTGAAACACCAACGCCACCGCTTCTCCCCGAAATCGACGCAACTGTACGGAATTTAAATCAAAAACCGATTCGCCTTCAAAAGATACCTTTCCCTCAATCCGCGTTGAGGGAGGTAACAACCGCATGGCAGCACGTCCCAAAGTTGATTTACCACAACCGGATTCTCCCACCAATCCCAGTCTTTCACCTGGTTGTAGAGTAAAAGAAACTCCATCAACTGCCCAACTATTATCTCGATCTGCGAGTTGGTTACTCGGATAACCTACCCGCAAATCTTCTACCTGGAATAGTACTTTGTCATTAGCCATGCGACTTTAGATTTTCAATTTTAGATTTTTAATTGAATAATAATCATTAGTTATTAGTCAAAAATCAAAAACAAATCACAAATGACCGATGACTAATAACCAATGACAGCTATTTATCAAATCGCCGCATCAAGTAAGCAACGCCAAACTCTCCATTCGGGTGCTTTTCCAAGATTTCTGCTAATTTAAACACTTGTTCGGCTAATTCTGGCCCTAATTTATCAATAGTGGCCTGCTTTTCCTTTGCTGCGTATTCTTGCTCTCGCATTTGGACTTGCCATTCTGGAGAAAACATTTGCTCGATGGTAGTATGTACTCCTAATTTTTGGAGAACTTCCCACTCCCCTTTATCGCACCAAATACCACCGCAGTACATACACCGCTCTACAAAAAAGGATGGTTTGTAGAATACTTTGGCTCGCGATAAGTAGTGCTGACAATCCGGACACAAGGCTGCTTTGGTATCGAAGGGAGACTGCACGAAATTAGGGTCGGAAGTCAACAAATTTGGCTGATTTTGGTTTTTGGGTTGACGTGATTGCCAATTTTGATAAGATTCGGCAGGAATCCAATTACCGTCACACTCAGGACAGCACTTGACAAATAAATTTCCTGCCAAAGTGCTATCGATTAGTGTCGCCTTCTTGTCTTTCGGACATTGCACGGTTTTTTCTATCCTTATTTTTCAAACTCTATTTCCTATTCAACCAGGGTAATGGCACAAATTCAGTATGTTACGGCGATTTTGCCAAGGATAAAAGGTAGGGGCTAGGGAAAGGATGAAGGATGAAGGATAAAGGATTAAGAAAGAAATCAAGAATTTTCTTTGCCTCTTGGCGTTTGGCGATTACCCCATCCCTTCACCCTGCTAGGACTGCTTGAGAATAACCAATCAGAGTTTGAAGGCGGGTATTAATCTGAGCTAGCCTAGTTTTTACGGTAGCTGGCTGTCGTGCTGCTTGCAAAAAGGTGAAATCCACTTCTAGCAATCGTAGCTGCTTGTTGATTTCGGTTAAGTAGGATTGCATCCGAGATGCGGTCGGGGGATCTAGGTCATCGCCGCTAAGACTGGCGATTTCGCTTTGAAAAATTTGTCGTACTCGTGCGAAAATATTTTGCAATTTCACTGAGTCTACTGGTTCTTCAACGGATCTCTGTTGCAAAACCTCTAGGATTTCTTGGAATTTTTGATAGCGATCTCGATAATTTTGAGGAAACATTCACTAGTTCCATCCTTAAGATAGAATCAATGTAAAGAATTTTGTCTATTAAATTAAGGCAACTGGGTACCAAACTCTAGCTTTTGGATGCCGAGCGATTACCAGATGCTTGCTACCCAAGGCTGGGATAATCGGTTAGACAGATGGGTTGAGTTTTGCGGTTTAACGCCCTCCTAACTGGTAAAAATAGTTTCCGTTATATTCCCCTAACCTTTAATTTGCAGACAAAATTTATGATTTTCAACCCATAACTCCCACGGCGAGGAATCTTTATTGATTGCTCAGTAGGTTTGAGAGGGTAAGCTTTTAAGTAATTTTTATATTTTAGGAGCGATCGCATCGGCGATAGATAATATTCTTTTACTTAAAACCTCTACTTTTACCTAAGTAGGAGGGCAGGCACTAAACCCTATAAAAGCTAAATATTCTCAAAAGAAAGGGCCATTCTGCCAAAATTCTCGCCAAAGATTCTATTTTTTAACGGATAAGCTCAAAAGTATGAACGCAACAGCACCCACTTCCACCATTAACTGTGTAATTCCCGATTGGCTACAGGACTGTTTATGCAATAAACCCGGTGTCTGCGATCCCGCAGACAATGGGTTGATTTGTCGAGCTTTCGAGTTTGCCTACAAATTACACGAAGGTCAGTATCGCAAATCCGGAGAACCGTACATTTGCCATCCCGTCGCCGTAGCAGGTTTGTTGAGAGACTTGGGCGGTACGGGATCGATGATCGCGGCTGGATTTCTGCACGATGTAGTAGAAGACACGGAAATCACGATCGAAGAAATAGAACAACGGTTTGGCGCGGAAGTTCGCCATTTAGTCGAAGGAGTGACCAAGCTATCCAAGTTTTCGGAAAGTTTCTCTAGCAAGACAGAACGACAAGCCGAAAATTTCCGCCGAATGTTCCTGGCGATGGCGCAAGATATTCGGGTGATCGTAGTGAAACTAGCCGATCGCTTACATAATATGCGAACCCTAGAACACCTAACGGATGAAAAACGCCGTCGCATTGCTTTGGAAACGCGAGAAATCTTTGCCCCATTAGCCAATCGCCTGGGGATCGGACGCTTTAAATGGGAATTGGAAGATCTAGCTTTTAAGTATCTCGAACCAGAAGCTTATCGGCAAATGCAAGAGTTGGTAGCTGAAAAGCGGGCCGATCGAGAAGCAAGGCTCTTAAATATCACCCAAACCATCCAAGAACGGCTGAAACAAGTAGGCGTTAAGTGTCTCGATATCAGCGGTCGTCCCAAACATCTTTACGGCATTTACCAAAAAATGCAGCGACAGCAAAAAGAATTTCACGAAATTTACGACTTAGCAGCAATTCGCATCATTTTAGAAACAAATGACGCTTGCTATCGATCTTTAGCTGTCGTTCACGATTCTTTTCGACCAGTTCCAGGCCGATTTAAAGATTATATCGGTTTACCGAAACCCAACCGCTATCAATCCCTGCATACGGTCGTGATTGGCCCTACCGGACGCCCGGTAGAGGTGCAGATCCGCACGTTGGAAATGCACCACGTAGCAGAATACGGGATCGCCGCCCATTGGAAGTATAAAGAAACTGGCAAATCTACCCATACTCAACTAACGGGATCGGATGAAAAGTTTACTTGGTTGCGGCAACTACTGGAATGGCAACATGATTTGAATGATGCTCAAGAGTATATAGAAAACGTCAAAAAGAATTTATTTGAGGATGATGTCTACGTCTTCACGCCCAAAGGCGACGTAATTTCTTTGAGTCACGGGGCGACGCCCGTAGATTTTGCTTATCGCATCCATACAGAAGTGGGAAATCACTGTGCGGGGGCGAAGATTAACGGGCGAATGGCCCAACTAGATACCCTGCTGAATAATGGGGATATCGTAGATATCATCACCACGAAAAACAGTCACCCCAGTTTGGATTGGTTGAACTTCGTGGTGACTCCTTCTGCGAAAAATCGGATTCGCCAATGGTACAAGCGCTCTCACCGAGATGAAAATGTCGCTCGCGGTCGAGAACTGCTAGAAAAGGAATTGGGTAAGAGTGGTTTTGAAGCTTTGTTGAAATCGGAACCGATGCAGGCAGTAGCCGAAAGGTGTAACTATCATAGTGTAGAAGATTTACTCGCCGCATTGGGTTACGGAGAAGTGACGCTCAATTTGGTGGTAAATCGAATTCGAGAAACGGTGAAATCTCAACAACCGATCGCTTCGGTAGCGGATGTTTTAGCAGCGCTCCCCACTACCAAAAACTTACCATCTAGCAATGGAAACAAGGCAGCAACTCAATCGAAGGGGAATTCTCCCATTGCTGGGGTGGAAGGATTGCTTTATCACTTGGCTGGTTGTTGCAATCCGATCCCGGGCGAAGGGATTATGGGGGTGGTGACTCGCAACAGTCGGGGAATTTCCATTCACAGGCAGGGATGTCCTAATTTAGAAAATGTGGAGGGCGATCGCTTAGTACCTGTTAGCTGGAATCCGATCGATTGTAGCGGCGGTCGTCCTCTGACTTATCCGGTGAATATTCAAATTGAAGTGCTCGATCGAGTAGGAGTACTTAAGGATATTCTGTCTCGCCTTACCGATAATAACGTTAACGTGCGAAATGCTCAGGTGAAAACTTATGAAGGCAAGCCAGCGGTAATCGATTTGGGGATTGATATTCAGGATTACCAACAACTGGAGCGAATTTTTATCCAAATTAAGAAAATGAGCGACATTTTGAACCTACGTCGCATCAGTCAAGTAGAAGAGTAACATCGTCCTGACGCTGTACTTAAAAGTACAGCGCGGGGTTGTTCGTTCAACCAGTAAATTTGTTTCCTCAATTAAGGGACAGACCACGAGTGCAAGGTTTAGGATAGGAGAACGTTAGTCCCTAAATTCATCCTGTTTAGTTTTTAGGATTTTTTGAATGGCTTTTAATTCTGCCCAGCGTGTTTTCTTGCTAGCAAGTACTGTAGCCCTTGCTACTCTTATTCCTAGTGTTGCTTTCTCCCAATCTGGTGCGCCCACCCCCTCTCCTTCAGCACAACCGACCGGATCTACCCAACAGGGACAGTCACTCCGACAGGTATTAAATCTAACTCCTCAGCAGATCGAAAAAATTAGAGAGGTTTACATTGATACCAAGCAACAAATTGAGGGGGTCTTAACAACCGAACAGCAGAGCAAATATAAGGAAGCTATAGAAGCTGGTCAAAATGAGGGTGCGGCGATCGCATCAGTCAACCTGACACAAGAGCAAGTGAATCGCATTCGGTCAATTAATCAGAATTTTAATAACCAAATTAGAGGACTGCTGACTGAGGAACAACTCCAACGTTTACAAAATCAAGTTCGGCAAAGTGGTCAAAGCGGTCAAAGCGGTCAAAGTGGTCAATAATAGGCTATTTACTAATTGGAAATTTCATTTTGCCTTAGACTCATCAACCAATCACGGGGAAGCTAGCTAGAGAATAGCTTCCCTTTTTTTAGCTAATTCGGTCTTTTATTCCGATCGGTAGGTAGGTGTGGCTTATCTTAGTGCGATTCGTTCTCGCTCTAGAAAAACGATCGGTTGAACTTTGGGTATTTTTTCTTCCACTAGAAGAGATTTGGCATATTCCATCATCATCGGTTGGAGAGAGAACATACCTGCATTGGTATCAATCCACGATCGCGCTTGCAAGAGTTCCAAAGTTTCTAAGAGTGCTGGCGCAGAAACTGAGGATGGTATCTGTATTCGCAACTTTGAAAAAGATATAGGTTGATGATTGAGAATTATACATTGGATGATGGCTTTAGCTATATCCGAAAGATTTTCAAATTCCCGATCTAAACTGTTGAGAATTGTCCCGAAAACAGTAACTTTTTGTTCTAAAAATTCAGTGATATTTCCATTAAATAACTGATAAATTGTTGTAGCAATGCGGTTTAGAACATAGGGATTTCCTGCATAATATTCGGCTAATCGATTCCAGTTGTCTAGCGTTCCTTTAAAGGTTCCTTTGGTTTTGAAAAGTTTTTGGATGTCTTTAACCTGTAATCCCTGAAGACGAAAGACCCGCACTGGTCGTGTCTCTCCTTCCAGTAGGGCAATCTCGTGGGATCTGATTTGACTAGTTAATATTAAACAGCTTTGATGGGTGGCTTCTCCTACCCTCTTAAACAACTCACAGTATCTCCCCTTAGTTGGGTGGACTAGACAGATACCGTCTCGACAGGTCATTTTTGGGGTACAGTCTTGGAAAATTCTGTCAGCACCGTCTAATACCAGCAAGCAACGGTGGCGTTGCAAATAATCGATCAGCCGTGAAACGATCCGATTGAATGATTCTGGTAATTGGGTTTCTTGACCATTGGATAAGACGGAAATCAGGTCTGCTAAGAGATCGTTGGCTGGCGAAGCAGGGAGGAGCGATCGCCAAATTACAAACTCGAAGTTATCCTGAATTTTTTGAGCTAACTTCACGGATAGGTAAGTTTTGCCCATTCCTTGCATACCTAATAAGGTAACTAGGCGCGTGCGATCGTTGACAATCCAGTGCTTGAGCGTTGCCAGTTCTTCCGTGCGTCCGTAAAACTCCGACACATCGGGAGCTTCGCCCCAATCTACAGTATTTTCAACAGCCAATTTTGCACTTTGAATTTCTCTGTTTTCTGGCTTGGCAAGCTGATAATCATCCGGTTCGAGTTCCAAATTAAAAGCTCGGAAACAGCACTTAAGGGTTTTTTTATCGACGCCGACTTCGCAAGCAAATACCTTGGCGACTGTATCGGGATCTAAACCCATCCGAAAACCTAAAGCTTCGCGGGAATAGCGTTTATCAAAATTTTCATTACTTTCGGATTCGGATTTTGCACTTTGGAGTTTCTGCAATCCTTGATTTGTCAGGATTACACCACGTCTACGGCTCCGTCGGTGAGGCATGAGCGGAAACCTCTCAAATTGATAAATTGATTTTTTTATAGATAAGCGAAATTGCCTGTTTTTAGTGCATTGTTAAAATGGCCCAGCAAACAGGGAATATAATAACTAGCACAAGCCACCAGCATGGCTTAAGCAGCGAAATCGACAGGACGATCGACAACTCAAAAACGTAGTTATTTTAAAAAGTACACCCATTAAAAAAATTTCTTAAAGAAATCTGAGTGTAAACACAGATGCAGTACCTTACTTCTGACTGAGAGCAGGTGAAATTTAAAGGATTAACTCCTGTAGATTCACTTAGCTAATTCTATATTACTCGCCTTTTACTAGTCCCGAAGTTAAGTAATTTAACGGAGTCCGATTAACTTCGGCATTTTCAAGGGTTAATTAGCTGAAATGTTGATTGCTGGGCGCTTCTAGAAGTTGATGGAAAGATTGTTTTAAGTTCGCCCTTAAAATCCTCAAATTCGGTTGTTTAGACCGAACGGAATTTGCATACTAGACAGATGCGAGCCGCATTTTAAAAAATGATTTTACTAGCTATCTCTTGATGAGTGAGATGCTATCAGTTTAATTTTTTCATAAAACCATGAATTATCCAACTTCAATTCAGGAAATCGATTTGCATCCGATTCCGGGAAAACGCTATTGGAATTGCGATTCTAACAGTACGCTTCACCGTACTGGTAAATAAGGGGGACATTACCACAATTGGCTGGTGTACCTCTACCCGCAGATCTGGGATATATTTGGGAGTACGACAAATCCCAGCATATTGTATATCGGCGTTTGGAAAACTTCCTCTTATTTAATTCGTATAAGTTTTACTAGTTTCATACATTTTGGTGTTATGTTAATGTCTTTGATCTCTAATGGGTGACTATGTCCTTCTTTTGTGTCAGCTGTTTGTCCTCCAATTATATGTCTATGATGCCCTTCGTTATATTGATCGGTACCACCATCATCAACCCGAATATGTACCTTATTACTCCAACCTTTATGATCGTCTCGAGTATAATATGATGTGCCTACTGTTGGATCTATTGGAATAGGAGTATCGTCATTAGAAATAATACCAGTTACTGGGGGAAGATTATGTTTGTGTTGTCCAGTGTTTTCAGTAATACAAACTATTGGACTAACAAACTCTTGTCCATCCACCTGTCCTACTTGAGAGAGATCGGTTACACATTTAACAAATAAATTAGTTAAATCCGGAACATTTTTACCATACCAAGGACTTTCAATATCTTCAATTTTTTGTCCATTACAAAGTAAAAACCCAGGTGGTATTAGTGTACTAACATCAGGTATCCACCAGTCTATAATAGTTCCAACAGGAATTTTTACATCCAAAGGCAAATCTAATTTTTCAGATCTCCATTTATTTACTGGGAATTTCTGCCCAGATCCCAATGTTGAACTAGGCTTAATATATAAACCTGTAGGTGTTAACGAAACCTTTGATTCTGATGAGACTAGTGGTAGAAATATAGTTTCTATAAACAAATCTATTTTATGGTTATTCACTACATTTGAAGTTGATGGAAAAAATACCATATTCTCTTCATTATTTGTTAATACAGGATAAATTATTATGTCACTATTTCTTATAAAATTAATACAACTATTTCTATATAATTTATTCTGATAAAACCGAAACCAATCTCTCAACTTAAAAGTAGTGGGAGCAGAAAATACACGCGTTGTTATACCTGTCCTCACATTCATTTGTTTAGCTATATAACCTCCCAATGAATGTCCTGTTAATACTATTGGGTATGTTCCATTATATTGAACATAACCTTGTTGAATACAATTATTGTGTGGTGCATAATTTCCAATTACTTTTTGGACAAAATTGTAAGCTAGCTCTTCCCATTGAAACCTCGAATTATAAAATCTCTGAACGGCGAGATAAAAATCTGTATACAAATCCCTTCGATTACTAGTACCTTTAAACGCTATTATTATTTCTTCTTCTAATTTTCGTTGATTTACTTTTGGTACTTTAATAGCGACAGCATAGAAATTATCAGACTTATTTTTGATTTGATATACTATGTCGATTTTATCTGCTCCTTGTGGCTTCATTAATTCAAGAAAAATTGGATTTTTTTCAAAACTACATGGTTCGGTATTTTCTTCTAAAGAATATACATAGCTAGATGCGAAAGCATATCTTAATATTTGTGAGTAATTAAATATGTCTTTATCCACAGAAATATTGTTTTCTTCAGATGTGTTTAAAATAGGGTATTCATACCCTAATGATAGATTGCCTGCAAAATATACAATATTCTCAACATTTTTTTTGTATTTACGTAGCATGAATGCTTTGCCTATAGAAATTAATTCTTTATGTAATTCTTCTGGTGCTTTAATATTTCCATTAATAGAATTTGCAACAAAATAATTTTCTTCTGTTGCATTTTCATTAGCCCATCTACCTCCTATTTCTATATAGTTTCCATCATCTGTAGTAGCCCAGTCTCCTATAATCAAATCTTCTATATGTACAAATATTCCTTCGGAGTATGTACTTGAAATTCCATAGATTTTTAGGTATGTAGTAGACATTCTTTAAACCTCTGATTTTAGGGTGCAATTTTTAAATTTACAGAAATAAATCCCACTGAATTGGAATGGCATCATCTCAAAAAAAGATAAATTCTCAGGGCAAACATTTGATAATGAATTAGCCATTGCTCATGCCGTAATTAATGGTGTTGAAGCTAAGGGTAAAAAGGAAATTACAGTACGCAACGTGTTAAATTCAACTCTCATTCAACTGCTTAACGTTTCGTGAGATACTTGAGAATTTTCCCACCCACCTACTTATATGTACGAAATTCGTCTTCTCTGTCTTCCAGATTTTTGATAGATTGTGAACGTCCCATAGGTGAAAATCCTTGGTATACTTTAAATTAATTTTTTTATATAATCTCTTCTTTTTCAACCGAAGTTAACGAAGTTAACTATCTTCGGTTATTTTTATGGCACTAAGTAGTCAGACAAAAGTAAACGATATTGTGTTAACTTTTGTGAAGTGTATTAAGAATTATGGTTTATATCTAACAACTAAAAAAATGCACGTGCTTATTGACTAATAGACCACCCATAATTGGACTGTCAGGATAATTCTATTTGGAAGCAACGCGATTTGTTGAGGTCGGATAAAAACCGTGCGATCCCCGCATTTCTCACAAAATTTGCGATCGTCAACCGCCAAAGCCTTACTGGATAATAGTTTCAGCGTGCAAACACCCAGTTTCCACATCCAACAGTGTGTGAATCGGTAGCAATTCAAAATTATCAGGAATTAGAGGGGTAGGAAATCAAAGATTGACCGTAATTTTTTGATGATAATTAAATTATTTAATCATCAATTAACAGGTGAATAAATTTGCTATAATTGAGGAGTAAGAAAAATCTAATGTTCCTCAGCTTATGACTCCCAATTCTCGAAAAAAAGCCAGTAAGGAATTTAATTTGGGAAAAATTAAAGGAAAAGAAATCATCGCGAATTTTTCGGGAGGAAGAATCACTTCAAATGCCGGGATTATCTTAATAGCAGAATTAGACAAAAAGTTAAAGATTAGCCAGCGATTCGCTGATTCTTTCCAAGATTA